>JALRLA010000074.1 GCA_023254645.1 Bacteroidia bacterium | reverse complement strand
CACGGTAAAACACATCCTAATGTTTACAGTGAATTGTCTTCTGATCACCCCATTGATTTGACCCGCTACCAAGTAGCCAATTGCTACATGGGTCGTGCCGGTTTGATCAATTCAGGTGGTGAGAGCAAGGGCCAAGGGGATATGGAAGAAGCCGTAATCACAGCCGTAGTCAATAAGCGCGCCGGTGGTGCAGGTTTGATTTTGGGTCGCAAAGCTTTCCAAAAGCCTGTTGCCGAAGGTATACAGTTGTTGAATGCTGTGCAAGACGTGTACTTGGACAATAGCATTACTTTGGCTTAATTCATTGCTGTGAACCATTCTGACTTTGACGATTTGCCTATGGAGTCTTCAGACTCGACCTGGTACAAACGTACCCTGTCAGGCATATTGACCAAAACCAAAGACAAAAAGCCTACTCCTGATGGATTGTGGGAGAAGTGCAAGCGTTGCAAAGAGGTTGTTCCATCGAAAGAATGGTTGGCTAATTACTGCGTTTGTCCTTCTTGCCATTACCATGATCGCATAGGTTCGGCTGAGTATTTTGAGATTTTGTTCGACGATGGCAAATTCACAGAGTTGAATGCCAATCTCAGTTCGGGTGACCCCTTGAACTTTGTCGATTCTGCCCCCTATACCGATCGTGTGGTCGTAGCCCAGAAGAAAACTGGATTGAATGATGCGGTGCGCACTGCTCATGGTGTCATGAATGGTCAAGCCTTGTGTGTCGCCTGTATGGACTTCGCTTTCATCGGTGGATCTATGGGTTCGGTAGTGGGCGAGAAGATAGCCCGCGCCATTGACCACAGCTTGGCTACCAAAACTCCATTTCTGATGATTTCCAAGTCGGGCGGTGCCCGTATGATGGAAGCGGCCTTCTCCTTGATGCAGATGGCCAAGACATCGGCCAAGTTGGCTCTATTGGCAAAAGCCGGTATTCCTTACATCTCCTTGATGACCAACCCAACTACGGGAGGGGTAACCGCCTCATTTGCCATGTTGGGTGATTTCAATATCGCCGAACCAGAGGCATTGATCGGCTTTGCAGGACCTCGGGTGATCAAAGAAACCATCGGCAAAGATTTGCCCAAGGGCTTTCAAAGCAGCGAGTTTTTGCTGGAACACGGCTTCTTGGACTTTATAGTCGATCGAACAGAACTCAAAGCAACGCTAAGTCGTTTGCTCTCCCATATTCAAGATTAATTCAACAACATGAACTTCCCTGATAATTTGAAGTACACCAAAGACCACGAGTGGGTTTTGGTTGAAGGCAACACCGCTACCATCGGAGTTACTGATTTCGCTCAAAGCGAGTTGGGTGACATCGTATTTGTAGACATCTCGAGCCAAGGCGATACCTTAGGCGCACACGAGATTTTCGGAACCGTAGAGGCAGTGAAAACGGTAAGTGATTTGTACATGCCCATCAGCGGTGAAGTAACCGAGGTGAACGGCGATTTGGACGGCTCTCCTGAGTCTGTCAACAGCGATCCTTATGGCGCCGGATGGATGGTAAAAGTCAACATGAGCAACCCTTCTGAGGTAGATGGATTGATGAGTGCTGCCGATTACCGTGCCATGATCGGAGAATAATCCTTTTTCAGGTCCGCAATTTTATACTTTCAGGTTGCTCTGTCTCCCTGAATCACTATCTTTGCTGCCCCTTAGGGTCGGATGGCCGAGTGGCTAGGCACAGGTCTGCAAAACCTCTTACACCGGTTCGAATCCGGTTCCGACCTCAACCCAAGGAAAGCCCCGCATGCGGGGCTTTTTTTATGCCTGATCTGCGTCAGCGCAAGCTCGCTTGCTAGCTGCCACAGATCAGGCATAAACAGCGCGTAGCGCTTCCTTGGGTTGAAGGGCCCTCCTCTAGGATAGGCGAGCTGCCGGCTGCAGCGAGCCAATCCGAAAAGTGCGTTTCCTTGGGTTGAAGGGCCCTCCTCAAGGATAGGCGAGCGGCTGGCCGCAGCGAGCCAATCCGAAAAGTACGCTTCCTTGGGTTGAACAGCCCTCCTCAAGGATAGGCGAGCGGCTGGCCGCAGCGAGCCAATCCGCGTTGGGAACTATTAAGTAAGTATTCTGCCTATCACTCAATTCCGAACCAGACCAAAACTTGGGTGTCGAAGGTGATTTTCTTATAAACGATGGCTGGGGGAGCCTTGGAGTCATTCCCGTCTCCAAACGATTCAAATGAATATTGAGTACTGCGCCCATCGTTGCGGTAACCGCGAACTCCGAAGCCCTCATTGAAGTTGTTACGAGCGATTCCAGAGTTGGCGTAAACGTATAGGGGAGAACCACAGGTTTCGCCGATGGCCCCCAGCATCTCTTCCGCTTTTTGTTTGGCATCAATCATGGCCAATTTGCGCGAAGCCAATTGAAGAGAGTCGTATTGAGAATGCTCGACTTTGTAGATAAAGGCATTCTGAATTTTGCTCTTCTTAAAAATATTAAAGGCTGACTTGATTTCAGCGGCATCGTGCAGCATCAAGCTGTAACTGCGAATGTTGACGATTTCATCGCTGTTCCAACGAAAAGAAATCGTTTCCGTTTCGGCGTTATCCATACTGATACGATCGGCCGAAATTCCAGCATGACCCAGGGCTTGAATCAAATTCTGCTCTTGGCTTTCTACCGAAATGAATTCTCGGCCTTCGTTTTTATCAACCAATGTGAGATTGATGGTGATGCGGTCAGGGACCACTTGCATCGTGTTTCGCCCATTGACTTCGATATAGGGCTCATCAGGCACTGTTCCAGGGTTTTGAGCTACAGAAACAGAAGTGGCCAACAGGGAGGCAATCAACATGTAGAATCGAATGTTCATGGCCCGAAATATACAAAAGCCGTGCCTAAGGGCTACCCTTAACTCGAAACGATGGTACCGTCGGCCATTTCAATGATGCGGTCGGTTTTGGCAGCAAAATCTTGATCGTGTGTCACAATGAGCAAGGATTGCTTTTGTTCGGATGTGATCTCGCGGAAAATATCAAAGACCCGCTGGGCATTCTTGGAGTCCAAATTCCCAGTGGGTTCGTCTCCCATGATGATGTCGGGGTTGTTGATCAAGGCACGAGCAATGGCCACGCGCTGTTTTTGTCCTCCCGAAATCTGAGTCGCACGTTTCAAGGCCTGTTCTTGTACATCCAACAAGCGAAGCTTTTCCATGGCATCGTGCTCGATTTCTTCGGCACTTTTCAGTCCCAGTTTCAAGGCGGGCAGCATCACGTTTTTCAATACGCTGAATTCGGGCAAGAGGTAGTGGAATTGAAACACGAATCCAATGTGCTGATTGCGAATTCTAGCCAGCTCATTGGGCTTTTCGCCCTGCAAGGCCTGCCCAGCCAAATACAGTTCTCCCTCGTATTGCGTATCCATTGTAGACAACACGTAGAGTAGAGTGCTTTTTCCGCAACCCGATTTACCCATGATGGAGACAAATTCGCCGGGCATGACGCTCAAGTCCAATCCGCGAAGAATTTCTACTTCGACGGGGTCGAAGAACTTCTTTCGAATGTTTCTAGCTTCTAAAACCGGTTTCATTATTGTCCTCTCAAAATGTCAACGGGATCAATTTTACCGGCCTTTCGCGAGGGCATGAAGCCCGCCAAAAAGGTGGTAATCAATGCGAAAATGATTCCTATGATGTAAAACTTTGGGTCGAAATTGACCGGAAATGTTTTGATGGTGGGCAAAGCCTCGGTCTCAAATGGAGCCTGTGAGATGCCATAAGAAGCCAAAAATCCGAAGGCCAGCCCAATGGCCGCTCCCACAAAGCCAATCATCATGGCTTGATACAGGAATATACGTTGAACATCGCCCGAAGAAAAACCAGTGGCTTTCAAAATGGCGATATCGGGCATTTTCTCGTAAATGAGCATGTTCAAGATGTTGTAGATGCCAAAACCTGCCACAATCAATAGCGCAAAGGATACTGCATAGGTGATCATGTTGCGAATGCTGGTGCCGGTCTCGAATTGAGCATTGGCCGTTTTGATATCGATGGCATTGACGCCCCAACTGTTGCGCAGCTCTTCGGCCATGCCAGCTGCGGCTTCTATGTCGTGCAGTTTGAGGTGCAAGTCGGTGAAGTAATCGCCGCCTTCGCCGCTCAATCGCTGGGCTGTGCCGATGTTGCAATAACTGAAGACCTTATCTATGTCGGCCAAACCGCTTTGAAACAAGCCCACGATTTTCAATCGTTCCCGGCTGCCGTTGATGGAGACTATTTGTACGTAATCGCCCACTTGCAGGGAAAGGTTTTTGGCCACGCCTGCACCCAATACAATGGCGTTCTCGTTGCTGGCCAAATCTTCGGGTTTCCCACCTACGATGTACTGTTGGAAATTAAACAAACGGGCTTCTTCCAATACATCCATTCCTGCCAAGTTGCCATTGAGTTGCACAGCTCCTGCCTGATAAAAGATTCGGGTGGATACTTGGGGTGTAATGCCTTTTACTCGCTTGTCTTTTCTCAATTCAGCTCGAATGGCCAAGCCGTTGCGAAGTTTGAGTTGGCTGTTTTTGGGCTTGATCGAATGAATGATGTGGGCCTTGTCTTTGTAGGCGGCCAAATCTTCAATGGGCTGTCGTTCGCTTTGTTTGACCTCGTTGTAAATGCGTACATGAGGTGTTCGGTTCAAGATAAGTCCGTCCAATAAGCCGTTCAAACCCGTCATGAAACTCACCATGATGATGAATACCCCAATGCCGAATGTGACGCCTAAGGCGGCAATAGCCGATTGCTTCTTGCGGGCAAGAAGGTGGGTTTTGGCAATGCCGAGCAACAGCGGATTGAACAGCGCCATTATTGGGGTTTTACTAGTTCATCTCCGGCTTTCAAGCCGTCCAAAACTTCTACCATGTTGATGCTCTGAATGCCCAGTTTGGGCTCGACTTGATCACCGCTAGCCATCGTGACTTTGCCGTTTTTCAAGTAAATCAAGGGCAGAACAATGGCCGATTCTTTTTCTTGAATGACAATGGATGCTTCGGCCGAAAGACCGGGGAAAAAGCCCTGGGTTAGTTTCTGTACTGAATCGAGGGAACATTCCAAGTATATGGTGCCACTCTTGGGATCGACTTGCTGATCAATTTGGCGCAAGGAACCGGTGACGACGTTGTCGGGGAAGGCATCAAGCCTGAGGGCCACCTGTTGGCCAATTTTGACGCGAGCGGCATCGACTTCGTCGATTTGCAATTCGGCATAAAATCGGGAAGCCGATCCCAAGGTGGCGATGGGTTTCTGAGGAGCCACCGTTTCTCCCACTCTTACGTTCCAAGCATAGAGCTTGCCGTCTTCCAATGCGCGAACTTGGTAATCGCCGCGGGCACTGCGAGCCAATTGCTCAGCTGAACGCGCTTGATCTCGTGCCGCGGTTAGTCTGCGTTGCCCATCGATGTAGGCGCTGCGCGCCGCTTCGCTTTGGTTGCGGCTGTATTGGTATTTGAGTTGAGCCTTTTCCCATTGCATGCGACTGCCAATGCCTTGTTCGTACAAACGGTTTTGCCGTTCAAAATACAGGGAGTCGTCGCGGCGATTGAGCAGGGCCATTTGGTAGTTGCTCAATAGAGATTGGA
>JALRLA010000380.1 GCA_023254645.1 Bacteroidia bacterium | reverse complement strand
GACGCCAACACCGATGCCTCAACAGGAAGTATAGCGCCACTTGAAAGTTCAAGGCCCTGCAAGTCCCGCTGGGAATAGGCTCCTAAGCCGAGCTGAGCAATGCCCCACAGCTGCCAGCGCCAGGAATCGTGGAGCCGATAATCCAAACTCGCCGAGACATAGCGGTACCGAAATTCCGATTGGGATTCAACCCGGGAATAAGGGCAATGGTAATAACCCAAATACAATCCCGCTGCTCCCATGTCTACTCCCGCCCTTATGCCCTGTATGGTAACCGGCAAACCGGCCAAGTAGCTTCTTCGGGAGTCCAATCCGCCGCTAGGGTAGGCAGGACTGTAAAAAGCCGTTCGCAGGGTATCCTTCCAATGAGTGAAGGCCCAAACAGAGTCAGACTGGGCCATCAAGGAGCCGCTCAGCCAACATGCCATTGTCAAAATCAGTCTGCGCATCGAACCGCTCAAAGATAAATAGCCTGAAAATCCCCTTGTTGAGCGATATTCACAGCATGGTTAGACGACTATTGTTGAGCACAGGCCTTTGCCTGTTGATGGCGGCCGCACAGGGCCAAAACTACAAACCCTTGAACGGCGATTGGAGCTTAGAAGGCACCCTATTGTGGCAAACGGGTTCGGCGCCTTTGCGCTTCAACATGGAAGAAATCAAACTGCGCTATTTCAGCCTCAATGACCAACACAACTGGGCCTACAGAGCCCGCTTAGCTCCCACTTTCGCCAAAGAGAGCAGCTCCGTCACTTTTGCTCCCTTGCAAGTGAGCGAACGAAACATCACCCAATACAGCCTTCAACTGGCGCTGGGTCTCGAAAAACACACTGGAAACAACCCTCGACTATCGGCCTACTACGGAGGAGAACTGGTCTTCGGCACGGAATATTCTGAATTTGATGCCACCAACACAGTCGATGGCTTGAATTTCACTGACGGCGCCCATCTGAATTCATCGGTTTCTGGAGGATTTTCAGCCGGTGCAGCAGGCATAGCTGGCATTGATTTCTATCCGGTAGAACGCTTGTTTGTTGGCGTAGAAACCTCTCTATTGATGGGCTTTCAACATTTGGGCTACCAACAAAGCTCTGTCGACTACAACGGGAAATTGACCACCAATGAACAAAACTTGGGCACTCAATTGGGCTTGCAATTGGGCAACCGCAGTGGCATTCGTCTAGGATTTCTGTTCTAAAACTAAGCCTGAATTCAGCGCTTTGGTCGTACCTTTGGGAAAGCCATTGTTATGCAAAAGGTACGTTTTGAAGGGCGTAATGCCCAATTTTTCTCCACTTTGCGTTCACGCATAGACCAGTATTTCCAAGAGAACAATCTCCGCCCAACCGGCAATTGGAAATTGTACCACAAGACTTTGGTATTAGTAGCCTTGTTAAGCAGTACCTATACCATTTGGGTATTCTTCAACCCCGGCTTGTTGTGGGCCGATATCTCATTGACGGCTTTGATGGGTGTAAGTTTTGCAGGCATTGGTTTCAATGTCATGCACGACGGAGCACACGGTTCTTACAGCCAAAAAACCTGGGTCAATAACCTGATGGCCTACAGTTTGAATGTATTGGGTGGGAATGCCCATTACTGGCACGAAAAGCACAATGTGGCTCACCATTCTTTCACCAACATCAACGGGGTGGACGAAGACATCGATGCCGCACCCCTGATGCGCATGAACACCGGTCAACCCCGCAAGTGGTTTCACAAGTTTCAGCACATCTACGTTTGGCCTTTGTACTCGGTTGCCTACTTGTCTTGGATTTTTTACCAAGATTTCGTCAAGTATTTCAGCGGCAAAATCGCCGTTCGCGACATGAAGGAGAAAACCAGCGGCTGGGGTCATGTGGCCTTCTGGGGAAGCAAAATCGCTTACATCGGCTTGTTCTTAGTTCTACCCACCTACCAGTTGGGTTGGCCCGTCGCCATCGGCGGATATCTTTGCCTGGCACTCACTACGGGAATCTTCATCACAGTGGTCTTTCAAATGGCCCACGTCGTGGAGAACATGGATTTCATTACCGGCAGCGAAGAGCTCACCACGGTTCCTTCTGATTGGGCTTCGCATCAAGTTCAAACCACCTCAAACTTTGCTACTAAAAACCGTTTTTGGGCTTGGATGTTGGGCGGATTGAACTTCCAGGTAGAACACCACCTGTTCCCCAAAATCAGTCACGTTCACTACCCCAAGTTGAACGAAATTGTGAAGAAAACCTGCGAGGAATTCCAAGTTCGCTACCAGGAATTCCCGACCTTCTTTTCGGCCATTCGTTCGCACATTTCGCATTTGAAGGCTGTAGGCCAAGCCGCCTAATGAACGGAAAGGCGGACTTTTTGCCCGCTGCATTCCATTTTTTGAACCATTGCCTCGCTGGGCTGTTACTAGGCTGAGTTCATGCAGAACCTCATTCAAGCCATATGGAATCGCCCTTACCTGGGATTACTAGTAGCCCTGCTTTTGCTCGCCATAGGTCTACCCACGGCCCATCGCATTGAGATTAGTGGTTCTCTATCGGGTTTTGAAGCCAAACAGGCCCCCGTATTCGAGGAAGCTCAGCGTTTTGATTCTTTGTTTGGCCGAGCCGACCAATTGGTATTCATCGGTCTTAAGCCCAGCGGCCAGGGTGATTTCTGGAAAGCCTCTGCGCAGTTGGAACGCCGCTGCCGAACATCCATTCGCGGCGCGCGAGTTTGGTCCCCCAGAGCCTTTGCTATTCGCTACTTCAACTTGACTGACCCCGAACATCAACTTGGGCTTGACAGTCAACTGAGCCTGCTCAAAAGCCATCCCCAAATTGGGCAGTTGATTGCGGCTGACAAGCAATCCATCTTGGTGGTGGTTCAACACGATCTTGAAACCCTACCCGAGAATTTCATGGAGTCCCTTCTGGCAGAACCCAGTGATGGTGCTGAGCCTCCCATTGTTTACTCCATTCCCCAGCTAGAAACGGCCATTCGAAATTCCTTGATCCGGGACATCGTACTCATATGCTCCTTGATTTTTGTCTTGGTCATGGGTTATTTGGTTTGGGCCTACAAGAGCTGGAAAGTGCCTTTGTTTTCCTTGTTGGCCATGACCCCGAGTCTTCTGTTTGCCTTCTTGCTCTACGGGCTATTCAACATTCCCATCAATGTC
>JALRLA010000361.1 GCA_023254645.1 Bacteroidia bacterium | reverse complement strand
GTGGGGCGGCGATCATCCAATACTGGGTGTTCACCCGCAAAGGGATCGTATACACCATCGGGAATGATTTCTTTGTAAGGAGCCAAATAGTGGGCCTCGTTGCCATTCATAACGGCACGGGTGCGACCGGCGGGCCAATCGCGAATACCCACACTTTGGTTCACGTATTGGCTGGATTCAAAATCTTCCAATTCATCGCGTGTCACCTTCCACATTTTATCGTAGGCTTTACAACGAACAGGGTCAGTTGCAGCCGTTGTGGTGTCCAAAGGACCGGGCCAAAAGTCTGATCCGCGCTGGCGATAGGTCATCGCAGCCAGCTTCAAGCTGCCACCGTTGTCCTTACCACCGATCCAGATGGCGCCCGAAAACAGGGAGTGTTTTCGCACGGCATTGGGATCACTGATTTTGGGAACCTCGTACTTGGGATTGTTCAAATCCCACCACATATCGCCACCGTTCAAAAGCTTGGTTCGAACGTTGTTGATGTCCAAATCCACGCTTTGAGAAGCTGGCTCACAAGTGTTGGCAAATTGACCACCGCGACGGTCTACACTGGGGCGTGTTCCGCGACCATTGACATTGACAATGGGGCGAGCGCTCAGTGAGCTTAGCGTTAAGGCCGTTAACAAAAGAATGCCAAATCGTTTCATATCTATTTTCTAGGAGCTTTACAGATTAGTTCAAGTTCATACGCAATCCCAAACGAATGGTGCGGGGGTTGGCGTAGTTACCAGTTTGAGAGTTTAACAAAATGCGATACAAATCCACATAACTCTGAGAGTTGATCTGGTTTTGGATCAGCAATTGACCTTGAGGAGAGTTCAAGAAACCGTCATCCATTGGCTGACCGGTGTAGGGGAATACACTCACCACATTGTAAGTATTCAACACGTTTTGGATCCAGAAGAAGGCATTCATCTGCAAATCGTTCTTCTCGGTACGGCTAACGGTGAAACCTTTGGTGATGTTGATGTCGAAGGTATTCTGCCAAGGCAAGCGAGCACCGTAAGGTACACCCTTGATTTGAGCACGGTCAACAGCTCCAATCTGAACCGCACGGGTTGTTGGAGTGTAAGGTGCGCCGCTGTACGAGTTGGCAATGATGTTGAAGCTGGTCAACTTGAAAATTTCCTTGCCATTGATGCGGGGACCTGTATACAAGTTCTTTTTGCTGCGAGGATCGATACCACCGCCCCAAGCCCAGGTTGCAGAAACCTTGAAGTTGTTGCGAATGTCCAATTCACCCAAAGGAATCACGTTGCGCAAGTTGGGTTGGTTCGATGCAATCAGAGTAGCCTGAGAGCTGATGTTTGAACCCGTACCATCGGCAAATTGCAACATGTAGGAGAATGACAGACTCAAGGGGCCAGGACGACCACCAGCGCCTACGTTGTCCATTACGTATTTGGTGCGGAATCCGCTAACAGTAGCGAAGTCGATGTTGCGGTAGGTGGTGTAAGTAACAGGATAGCCCTGGTTGATTTGATACAAGCCAAAGTCATTGCGAATCTCCGAGTAAGACACCGCCAATTCCAAACCGCGGTCACCGCGACGACCAAACACCTGCTTGTAACCCGCTTCATAATCGGTTTTCAAACGAGGGCCCAACTCACCGTTGGAGATAGTAGAACCTTGGCGGTTCTTCAGGTAATACAACTCGTCAATTGACAAGAAAGAAGCACCGCTATTGGGGCGCTGAGCCAACACGTCATAGCTGACGTAGAAGGTTTTGCGCTTGGGTTCCAAGGGGAAGCTGAACCAAATACGGGGAAGCAAGTTCACGTTAGGAGTAAAATCCTTAAAGGAAGCACTTGACAATTCCTGCTTGCTGGGATCAATCAAATAAGGAGCAATGCGACCATTGCTGGTTTGGTTGGCTAAGAATTCAGGGTTGCGCTGCTCAGAACCATCGGCATTGTACCAACGGTCGCCATCGCGATAACCCAAGATTTTGGTGGGAGCCTCGATGTCGTTCACATATACCTTGAAGTCTTCACCCATGTTGCTGGGGTGATCGGTAGCCAATCCATTGATTTCGGTGACTTCACCTACTGTCTTAACGGGGTACAAACTGTAAGCATCGCGCAACACAGACTGGTTGGCATCGTAGCGCTCCATGCGAAGACCCATGCGGAAGATCAAATCTTTGAACTGGAATTGGTCTTGCAACCAAGCCGCCATGTATACAGGTTGGAAGGCGCCAATCAAACGCTGATCCTTGTTGTTCAAGAAGTCATCCAATGAAGGCTTTCCTTTGACTTTGTTGCCCAAGTGATCGTAACCAAAGTAGCTAACCACACCGTTACCGTTGTTCAACATTTCATCAGCATTGAACATATCCAAGCTGAAATCTTCAGGCTTATAAGAGTTGATATCGATGAAGGTGCGCTCACCCACAGGACGACCGTAAACGTCAACTGCACCGTCATTGATCAATTTGTCACGGAATGCACGGTCAAAGTGCGATTGTGCCTCGTAATTGATCAAGCGGTTGTAGCGAACAGTATCAGTGAAAACACCATTGGCGTCGTAGCTCAAAATGGGGTTATCCAGATCCAATTCCGCAATGTGGCTGTTCATGTATTGGTTCATGAGGATCCACAAACCGTTGGCACCTAGACCGTAACCACGACTGATTTGCTGTTCGTAATAGAATCCAGCCTGCAAGTCATGAGGAGTGCGCTCACGACCACCCACTGATTTGCCCTGAACCTGCATCTGACCCAAAGCAAAGACTGAATAGCGCTCGCTTTGGCTCTTGCTCCAACCGGCAGTGATTCCACCCGGAGTACCCCATAGCGAGTAAACGTTGTTGGGGTTAAAACCGTTCAACAAGCCCTGGTTGGCAATCAAGGTACCTTGACTGGTCACATTGAAGCCGCGGCTATCGTAGTAGTCGTAAACATTTTGGGTGTATTTGGCACGCAAGGGGTTCAAATCGCTGGCTTGGAAGGCCATCAAAGTATCGCGGTAACCCACCAATTCCCAGTAGTTGCGCAACTGCACGTAGTTACCGTATTGGTCACGCACAATTTTGGGCTCTTTATTGGGGTTCTGTTGTGCATCATAATTCGAATAGAAGAATACTTCTTCGGGGTAACGAGTGAAAGTTCCCACGTAACCATAGTCGAAAATGTTGTTCAAGTGCTTGGCATCGCGGGTCTGAGAAGTTGAGGACTGGTATTCACCACGAATGGTGTAAAATGCCGATTTGATTTGGCTTTCCTTATCAACCTTGAAGTTCTGGGTGAACTGCAAGTAACCGCGGTAAGTTTGGTTATCGCTACGGGCATTGTTCTTGTAGTTCATGATGCTATTGCTAGCCGAACGACCATTGGAGTAGAAGTAGGAACCATAACCTGTAATGGTGATTTGATCAGTAGGACGGAATTCCAATTTGCCAATGAAGTTGCCATTATACAGAGCCGAATTGGGACGAGCTTTCAACAAATCGAAATCGTCTTCGGTCAAGTAGCTCGCTGCATGTACAAACCCGTTGGGAGTGATGATCAAGGGGTTTTCCTCAATCTCAGCCAACTTGTCTTCTTTCACCACATACACTCCCGTACGAGTAGGACTAGGCTCTTTGTAATAGCCCAAGTTTCCATTCAAGGTAAAACCAAGCTTAACCAATTCTTTTGTACGACCACCATCGGTCAAGATATTTTTCTTCCAAAGTGGACCAGACACAAAACCTTCAACGGTATTGTACCCGAAGGCGTCTAAACCCGTAGAGGTAATTCCCTCAACGGCTGAAACCATTTTTGCAGAGGCACTCTTAGAGGTATAGCTAAAGGCACCACCGGTCAAGTCACCATACATGGCGGGGATACCACCGATGTTGACCGAAACGGCCTCTGTTCCCAAACTGGGCAATGTACCACCACCGATGATACGCATACCATCAATGTAGGTTCCATTACCGTCGGCACGAGTTCCGCGAACCGAAGTACCCTGACGAGTGGCCAAGATTCCCGCGTCGGTAGAGACAGCATAGGCTGCACCACGCTTACCCGCCCCCAACAACTTAGCACCCGAAATTTGGGTTTCACCGTTATTTAAGCTTACAGGACCGCGACGACCGCTTACCACAATTTCTACAGCTGGACCTGATTTTAGGAAACGAACTTCCCAGGGGTCGTTGTAACCGGCAACCAGTTCCAAATTCTCTTTTTTCTGAAGGGGAAACCCTGTGTACTCGGCAGTGGCCACGTATACCCCTGGATTCAGGGTTTGAAATACTACGTTACCGTCTGAGTCAGTGGTGTCAGAAGCGACTTCGATGTCGTTCTGGGTCATGACCACTCGAACACCCGAGATTTTCTTTCCATCTTGGTTCAATGCCTTCACGCGAAAATCGGCAAAGTTGGTTTGCGCCCAGGCGCTTCCAGCAGCGAACATTGCAAGGGTTAGAGCCCACTTGAGATGCGTATTCTTCATAGATTTTTCTTGGTTCAATTCAGCAGATGGAACGCCGTTGAGCGATTCTATCCGACTAATTGGCAATTTTACCGAAAAATCAAGAGAGTAACAACCCCTAAGGCCTCGAATTAAGGGCCAAATGAGCCTTGTATTTGCCTGCGATCGAACCAACAGGGCACATACTGGGCTTCAAGTCATCAATCCACCCGCATGACAGCCAGGGTGTTAGCCAGCAATTCACTGGAAATCTTTTGATAACTTTCGTGGGTCCATCCGCCGACGTGAGGGGCGAATAAACATCGATAATCTTTTGACATTTCCGCTATCAATTCACGAATGGAAGAACCCTCCTGCATAGGGGGTTCACACTCCAAAACATCAGCTCCAAAACCCAAAATTTTACCGCTCTGAATTCCCCTCCAAACAGCCTGGGTATCGACCACTTCACCTCGGGATAAATTGAGCAACCAAATGGGCTTTGACAAGGCAGAAACAAAGGCTTCATCGACCCACTTTCTCGTCTCTGAAGTCAAGGGCACGTGAAAGCTGAGAATGTCTGATTCTGACACAATCTTTACCCGATCACAGGCTTCAATGTAGCCTGCGCTTTGAACCTCCTTGTACTTGTCATAGACCAATACCCGAACCCCAAATCCAGCCAGTTTTCGAGCCACAGCCGACCCAGCATGACCGTATCCGATGATGCCCACCGTGCGGCCGGCCAACTCTAACCCTCGATTCCCATCTCGGTCCCAAAGACCTTGACGAACCTCGGCATCGGCCTTGTGCAACCGGGTAAACAGACTGAGCAACATGGCCAAAGTTTGCTCGCCTACAGCATCGGCATTGGCTCCCCCCGCATTAAAGAGTTCAATGCCTTTCTCTTGGCAAGCTTGTTCATCTATATTGTCCAAACCCGCACCGCCGCGGCCAATGAACTGCAATTGAGGTGCCTGCTCCAAAAAAGAACGGTCAACCCGCATTTTGCTGCGAATCAACAGACCCGAATAGTGGGAAATGCGGCTGCGAATCTCAGACTCGGTGATCGTGGGCAGGTAGTCGTAATCGATACCATGCTCGCTCAAGCCCTGCATGAGGTCAGAATGAAAATCATCAACCAACAGGACTTTGTTCATGGGGCTAACGCAATTGGCGGCGGTTTTGTTGCCAAGCCGATTGGGAAGAGGAGGCCAAAACAGGCTTGGAAGCCTTTTTCCCTTGATCGTACAAAAGGGCTGCTCCCGCAGCCAATCCAGCCAGTTCCTGTTCACTCAATGTCGGCTTCTGCCCTTCTTCAGGCTTGAAGTACTGAGCGATGAAATGGGTATCAAAATCGCCATTCAAAAAGGCCTCGTGAGTCAAGACAAATTCGCCAAAACTCAAGGTCGTTTCAATGCCTACAACCACGTATTCTTCAATGGCTCTGCGCAAGCGTTGAATGGCCTCCTGTCGGGTGGGGGCCCAGGCGATCAACTTGGCGAGCATGTTGTCGTAATAGATGGGAATTTCCATGCCTGATTCCATGCAGTCATCGACGCGAATGCCGGGACCTTGAGGCGTCAAATAGGTCAGTACTTGACCTACGTTCGGCAAGAACTGCTGATAGGGATCTTCGGCGCAAACGCGCAGTTCAATGGCGTGACCGTGAATGCGCAAATCTTCTTGGCAGAAGGACAACTTTTCACCAGCGCAGCAGACTCGTAAGTCACGTTGGTGCGCACGCCACTGGAAATCTGGAACGGTCCCACACGGTCAGAA
>JALRLA010000354.1 GCA_023254645.1 Bacteroidia bacterium | reverse complement strand
CCTTGTTTTTGGTGAGCTACGTGGTGTACCATACGGTTATGCCCCATACTGAGTATTGCGGAGTAGGATTCATGCGCAATTTGTACCTGTTCATTTTGCTTACGCACATTGTTCTGGCTGCGGCCATATTGCCCTTGATCTTGTACACGATTTACTTTTCAACCTCGGGTCGATTTGAGCGTCACAAGAAGATCGCAAAATGGACTTTTCCATTGTGGTTGTATGTATCCGTTACCGGAGTAGTCGTGTACATCATGATAAGTCCGTGCTATAATTTTTAACTTCGCACCATGAAACGATTGGTTTTATTTGTTTTGTTCCATGTTGCTTCGGCTTTGACTTCCTTGCAGGCCCAGTGCCCTATGTGCAAAACGGCGCTCACTTCCAATCGCGACATGAACGGGAAGTCAGAGGCTACTGTTGGCAATGGCATTAACAAGGGCATTTTGTTCTTGTTGGCGACCCCATACGTATTGGTGGGTACAGCTGGATTCTTCTACTACCAGAATTTCAAGAAAAAGAAAGCTCAACGTGGCTGAAGAAAAAATCCAAAAGTCCGGTGCCTTGGCATTTGCGGCTTGTCGCTGTCCTCGTTGCGGAAAAGGTCCCGTTTTTAAGTATTCCATACTCAATCCTGCTAAGTTTTCTGAGGCGCACGATCATTGCCCCTCTTGCCATTTGCCCTTTGAACCCGAGACGGGATTCTTTTATGGGGCCATGTATTGGAGTTACGCCTTGATTGTGGGTATGTCGGTAACCTTTGCAGTTGCGCTTTGGTACTTGGGTTTGTTCGATTACGCCATGGGCATCATTCCAGTGAGCATATTGCTCATGCTGCCCATTGTATTTCGATACAGCCGCATGCTGATGCTGTTCATTGTGTACCCCATCATGTACAAGGATATCTTTACGGGTAAGAAAAAGGCTTACACCGAATAACAAAAAGCCCGGCCTAGGCCGGGCTATTTTGTCAATAGGAATTTTGAATCAATTCTCTTCGCCAGGTTCTACGTCGAGAATATCGACATCAGCTCCCTTGGCTTTGATCTTGGCTTCGATTTCAGCCATCAATTCTGGATTGTCTTCCAACAGTTCCTTGACGGAGTCGCGACCTTGACCCAACTTGGTGCCGTCGTAGCTGAACCAACTACCGCTCTTTTGAACGATACCGGCATCAACACCCAAGTCCAGTACTTCACCGCTACGGCTAACACCGCGACCGTACATGATGTCAAATTCCACCACTCGGAAGGGGGGAGCCACTTTGTTCTTGGCTACTTTCACACGAGTGCGGTTACCAATGACTTCATCGGTGCCCTTGATTTGGGCCGCTCGGCGAATATCCAAACGAATGGAGGCATAGAATTTCAACGCATTACCACCGGTAGTGGTTTCAGGGTTGCCAAACATGACACCGATTTTCTCGCGCAGCTGGTTAATGAAGATGGCTACACAACCGGTTTTGTTGATCGTACCAGTGAGTTTACGCAGCGCCTGACTCATCAAACGAGCGTGCAAACCTACTTTGCTGTCGCCCATATCGCCTTCGATCTCAGCGCGGGGTACCAAGGCGGCAACCGAGTCAATGACAATGACATCGATGGCACCTGAGCGAATCAAGTTGTCGGCGATTTCCAGTGCCTGTTCCCCGTCATCGGGTTGGGAAATGAGCAAATTATCAATGTCGATGCCCAAGTTTTTGGCATAAAACTTATCAAAAGCATGCTCCGCATCAATAAAGGCACAAATGCCTCCTTTCTTCTGAGCTTCAGCAATGGTATGCAACGCTATGGTGGTCTTACCCGAACTTTCAGGACCGTAAATCTCAATGATTCGGCCGCGTGGGAAACCGCCCACTCCAAGGGCTAGGTCTAAGCTAAATGAACCGGTAGAAATGACGTCAACGGCCACGTTCTGGTTCTCGTTCATCTTCATGACAATGCCCTTGCCATAGTTCTTCTCCAATCGCTCTATGGTCTGTTGGAGGGCTTTGAGTTTTTCTTTTTGTTCGCTCATCTCAATTATTACAACTTTTTAAAGGTACTTTTTGTTCGATCCGTTTTCAAAGGTAGAAAATGTGAAAATATATTTGACAAATGTATGTTAAAAATATTATCAACACCAAATTCTACCCATCCCATCAAGGAGGTCTGCTTTGATGCCCCGAGAGCGCCTGTTGGCCCATGGCAGAAGGGCTTTGAGCGATCAAGAACTCCTGACCTTGCTCTTGGGTTCTGGCAATCGTTGCAAATCGGGAAGCCAATTGGCGACAGAAATTCTCAATTCGTGCGGGAACAACTTGGATGAATTGGCCAAGCTCAGTGTCGAAGCTCTTTGCGCGATTCCAGGCTTGGGTCAAGCCAAGGCCATGGGTTTGGCCGCAGCCTTTGAATTGGGTCTTCGCCGACAGGCACCTATGGCATCCAAACCCAGTGTTCGTTCTTCGGCCGATGCCTACCGCATGATGCGTCCTCACTTGGTTGACCTTCACGCTGAGGCCTTTTTGGTTCTCTATATGAATAGGAGGCATGCGGTTATTCGACTGGAGACGCTGAGCACCGGAGGCATAAGCAGTACAGTTGTAGATGTTCGTCTGCTGTTGAAGCGCGCGCTGGAGCTAGGAGCCACCTCCTTGATTGTGGGTCATAATCATCCGTCGGGGAACTTGAGCCCCAGTCCACAAGACCGAAGTTTGACGGAGCAATTGAAGAAGGCCTCGCGATTTTTAGACTTGGAATTGCTTGATCACTTGGTAGTGACTGAGGCCGGTTATACCAGCTTTTCAGATGAGGGACTTTTAGGTAACTGAAGTCCAACAGAATGCACGAAAAAATCGCAGCAAAGGGTGTAAATTCGAACCTCGATATGCAATACAGCGCCCGCTACTCAAAGCCTTTCGCAGAGCGCCACAACGGCTCACACGGAGAGGACCTTCAGGCCATGTTGGAAACGGTTGGAGTTTCCAGTTTGGACGAGTTGATCAGCAAGACTATTCCTGCCAACATTCGCTTGCCGAAAGAGTTGAACATTGGAGAGGCCTTGACGGAGAGTGAGTTTCTTGCTATGCTCAAAGGCAAAGCGGCTAAGAACAAGTTGTTCAAGCACCACATTGGAATGGGCTATTACGATACCCTGACTCCCGGTGTGATTTTGCGCAACATCATGGAAAATCCAGGTTGGTACACGGCTTATACGCCCTACCAAGCAGAGATTGCCCAAGGTCGTTTGGAAGCCTTGTTGAACTACCAGACCATGGTCATTGACTTGAGCGGTATGGAGATTGCCAACGCTTCATTGTTGGACGAAGGTACGGCCGCAGCTGAGGCCATGAACATGTTCCGAGCCGCCGATAAAAAAGGCGTGGCTCATCGTTTCTTCGTCGATCAGCATACCTTCCCACAGACCTTAGACGTATTGATTACCCGCGCTGAACCGGTTGGCATTGAGATTGTGACCGGTGATTTCGCTACGGCCAATTTGGACGACTCTTATTTCGGAGCCCTGATTCAATACCCCAATAGCAACGGCAGCATTGAAGACGTTCGCGCCTTTGTTGCTGATTGCAAAACCAAGGGCATCAAAACTGTTTTTGCCTCCGATTTGATGGCGTTGACGCTGTTGACTTCACCCGGTGATTTGGGTGCCGATTGCGTAGTGGGAAATACCCAGCGTTTCGGTGTGCCCATGGGCTTCGGTGGTCCTCATGCTGCCTTCTTTGCCACCAAAGACGAATACAAGCGCCAAATTCCAGGTCGCATCATCGGTGTTTCGATTGACAAGCGCGGTCAGCGTGCTTTGCGCATGGCCTTGCAAACCCGTGAGCAGCATATCAAGCGCCAGAATGCTACCTCCAACATTTGCACAGCGCAGGTATTGTTGAGCATCATGGCCAGCATGTACGGCGTGTACCATGGCCCCGATGGGTTGAAAAAAATCGCCGGCCGCATCCACGCTCAAACCCATTTGTTGGAACAAGCCTTGACCCAGTTGGGATACACCCAATTGAACGGCCATTATTTCGATACCCTCAAGGTAGCCGCTGACGAACAAGCCGTTCGCAAAGTGGCTGAAGCTCAGGGCCGCAACTTGCGCTATTTCGGAGACGGACATGTGGGTATTTCCATAGACGAAACTTGCATCGAGAAAGACATTCAGGTCTTGGCCGACATATTTGCCGCCGCC
>JALRLA010000349.1 GCA_023254645.1 Bacteroidia bacterium | reverse complement strand
TTCAATACCCTGCAGGTTTTCAAACACTTTTCCTTGATGGAATGCCGACCCCAAACAGGTCGCTTGCACCAAATCAGGGTACACTTGGCCTCCCAAAACGCCAGCATTGCGGCTGATCAACTCTACGGTTCACGCGTTCCCATGTTGAGCCAAATCAAACGCAAAATATCAGGAGAAGATCGACCTCTTATGGAACGATTTGCCTTGCACGCCTATGGCTTGCAACTCACCGACACGGACGGCCAGCCCTTGCAATTGACCGCTGACTACCCCAAAGATTTTGAAGTTTTCTTGAAGCTGCTGAATCGCTATGACCTCCCCTAAATCGGAATGGAATTTCCACCCTGTATCGGAGCTAAAAGGCCGAAGCAAACAGCTCAAGAAGTTGCGTTCTCAGTGGGCCAAAAAAACCAAACAAAAGACTCCGCGCGATCTGGATACCCAGTTTTCGGATCTCCACGAATCGGCCTTTGAACAATACGATTGTTTGACCTGTGCCAACTGCTGCAAAACCACCTCTCCCATGCTGTTCGAAAAAGACATCGAACGATTGAGCAAAGCGTTGGGCATGAAACCCGGAGATTTCACGCAGACTTATTTGTATCTGGACACCGATGGATTGTACGCCTTCAAGCAGACCCCCTGTCCCTTTTTGGGCCCCGACAATTACTGCATGCACTACGAAGACCGACCCAAGGCCTGCCGAGAATTCCCTCATACCCAGCACCGCAAGATGCACAATTTGCTCAACTTGGCCGTAACCAATTGCAGCGTTTGCCCGGTAGTCGATGCCATCGTCGACAAACTAGCCGGCATTCAAGCTTAAGGCTTTAAAATCACAAAGGCTGTCACCCCATTAGGGACGAGGCAAATCCCTCAATTTGCGAGCGGGATTGCCCACCACCAAGGTGTAGGGCTCCACATCTTTGGTGACAACGGCTCCGGCTCCAACCATAGCGCCTTCACCGATGGTAATGCCGCAGAGAATGGTTGATCCGCTGCCAATGCTAGCACCTGATTTCACAGTTGTTGTCTCCAACACCCAATCGGCTTCGGTTTGCAAAGCCCC
>JALRLA010000348.1 GCA_023254645.1 Bacteroidia bacterium | reverse complement strand
ACGGCAGCCCGATGAACGCCATTGAAGAGAACGAGTTTGTGGCGGGTTTTCGCCAGCAGGCGGCTTTGATTCCCAAGCCCAAGGCGATTTTGTGCGTTTCGGCGCACTGGATGACGCGTGGCACAGAGGTAACCGCCATGGCCACCCCTCGAACCATTCACGATTTTGGCGGGTTTCCCCCTGAACTCTACGAAGTGCAATACCCGGCTCCCGGTCAGCCAGAGTTGGCCTCGGCACTGCCCGAATTGTTGAACCCCATTCAGGTGGGTTTGGACCAGAACTGGGGCTTGGACCACGGGGCTTGGTCGGTGATCAAACACCTGTATCCGCAGGCAAACATACCGGTTGTTCAAATGAGCCTTGACATCGGTTTGAGCCCAGCGGGTCATGCGGAATTGGCGGCGCGATTGGCCGAACTGCGCAACAAAGGCGTTTTGATCATTGGCAGCGGCAACACGGTGCACAACCTGGGCCGGGTGGCCTGGGACCGCTTGAACGAGGTGGGATACGCCTACGATTGGGCCGAAGAAGCCCGGCTTTGGATCAACCAAAAGGTGAGAGCGGGTGATTTAGCGGCGCTTTGCCAGTACGAAAAACAAGGGTCAGCCATGCGATTGGCCGTACCCACCAGCGAGCACTATTTGCCCCTGCTATACAGCCTGGCAGTTTGTAGCCAAGAGGAGCCCTTGGCGGTTTTCAACGACAAAGCCCTGGCCGGATCGCTGGCCATGACGAGTTTCCGCATCGGCTAAGCCGCTTAGCGGGCAGATTTTTCGCATCTTTGTAGCTATGAACATTTCCACGCAGTGGTTGCGCGATTTGATAGACCTGGACTTGAGCGCCCAGGAGATGGCCGATCGCCTTTCGGTATCGGGCCTTGAGGTGGAACATTTAGAAGATTGGGAGTCTCTTCCCGGTGGCCTGCGCGGATTTGTCATTGGCCAGGTGTTGACCTGCGAAAAACACCCCAACGCCGACAAGCTTTCCTGCACCTCGGTTGATGTGGGAACGGGTGAACCCCTTTCGATTGTCTGTGGCGCCCCTAATGTGGCAGCCGGCCAAAAAGTGGTGGTCGCTATGGTGGGTTCTGAAATTCGCATGCCGGGCAAAGAGCCCTTTTTAATTGGCAAGAGCAAGATTCGTGGCGAGGTGTCGGAGGGCATGATTTGCGCCGAAGATGAGATGGGCTTAGGAAATAGCCATGACGGAATCATGGTTCTACCCGACGATGTTTCGGTGGGAATGTCGGCGGCTGATTATTTTGGTATCGTACGCGATCAAGTGTTGGAAATTGGCTTGACCGCCAACCGCGGTGATGCGGCTTCGCACTTGGGTGTGGCGCGCGACTTGGCGGCATTATTTGGGGCCAAGTTGAGACCAACGGCGCAAACCGCAGCTCCTGGAGAGTCTGTAGCCCGAAAAATAATAATTGAAAACGGCGAAGATTGTCGTCGCTACCGACTCATGGAGTTGACGGGAGCCTTTGTGAAGAGTTCGTCGACGGTGGTTCAAAACCGTTTGCGCGCCATAGGCCTAGAACCCAAAAACAACCTGGTTGATTGTACCAACTACGTGCTTCACGAAACAGGCCACCCGGTCCATGCGTTTGATGCCGATAAGGTATCAGGCGACATCCAGATTCGATTGGCCAAAAGTGGGGAAACCTTGATGGTTTTGGGTGGGGCAGAATTGAAATTGAACATTGAAGACCTGGTAATCGCCGACGACAATGGCCCCATTGCCTTGGCCGGCGTTATGGGCGGTTTGCATTCGGCCGTCAA
>JALRLA010000300.1 GCA_023254645.1 Bacteroidia bacterium | reverse complement strand
AGTTGTTGCTAGCCAACAAGCGAACCAAGAAGTCACCTGTTGATGAGAAGGTCAAGAAATGGGGACCTGCACCACTGACGAACTGCCCATCTTGGAAGGACCATGAATAATTGTCGGCATTGCTACTGAGGTTGGTGAATTTCCAATCGGTCTCCAAACCTCTCGACAACAGGTATTCGCTGTCAAAGTTGGCTACCGGCTTGGGCCAAGCATTGATCAACAAGGTATTGCTCGTTCCTTGACAACCTTGGTCGCTTTGTACTTTGAGTTCCACATTATAAGCTCCAGCTGTGCTGTAGGTATGAGAAGGATTGGCAATGGCTGCAGTTCCTCCATCTCCGAAAGTCCAAGCGTATGAAGTGATGGAACCGCGGCTCAATTGAACATTGCTTGTGAAGTCTATGGCCTTGCCCACGCATCCGTCGGTACCACCGATGGTCACTACAGGTGTTTCGTACACCCACAGGGTCTGCTGATCAACGCTGAAACAGCCTTTATCACTCATGAGCACCAAAGCCAAATTGTAGGCTCCTGTATCGGTATAGCTCTGATTGGGCAATACTTTACCCAAGCTCAAGGAACTTCCATTCAATGCCCAGCCATGCTGTACTCCAGTTGCTCCATTTTCATTGCTCGTGTTGTTGATCACAAACAAGTTACCTTGTAAGCACTGGGTCAGGTCATTGACGGTATAAGAGGCTTTGGGCACTGGGAATAACTCCACTTGTCGCTCAGTTGAGTCCGAGCAGCCGGCCAGAGATTGAATGACCAACTTTACCTTGTATTTGCCGGCTGAAGCGTAGTTCTTGCCTATTACATCAACTTGTGTGCTGGTGGTGCCGTCGCCCAAATACCACTTGCGGTTATACGAACCATTGAAACTGGTCATATCTGAGAAATTGAAGGCATGGGTACCAAAACAGGCTGTGTCCTTATCAGTGGCAATTTGCGCTTGGGGAGTAGCCACTACATAGGCCTTGGTCGTAGCCGAATCCCAGCAGCCGAATTTGGTCACAATGCCATGGCGAATGATGTAGGTACCCGTATCGCTGTAGCTGTGCTTTACACTATCTAAGTCAAATTGGTAACCATCTCCCAAATCCCATTGATGGGTAATATTCACTCCTCCATCGCTCCAATTGTTGAGAGACTTGAAACTAAACTCATTGCCGTTCAGGCATTGAACCGCATTGGCCGGAGTTATGGTCGCATCTGGATTATCCCGAACATTCACCATTCGCTCTGCTGAATCTTTGCATCCGTAATTGGTTTGGGCCACCAACTTGACAAAGTACATACCCGAAGCGGAGAAGGTCTTATTTTTAACAGGACTTCCGGTTGCTGTAGTTCCGTCTCCAAAATACCAGTTGTTCTTCGCATTCATGGCATTGGGTGCTTCTGCTGATTCGGAATTGTCTTCCAAGTCAAAGAAATGGCTAGCAAAGCAGACATTGGAATCGGTGATGGTCCATTTTGCTTTGGGTTCTGTGGCAATGAATACCGACTTTTGAATGGTATCGGCACAGCCCTGATCGGAAACGGCAATCAATATGACTTTTTCGTACCCTGTGTCCTTGAATTTGTAATTCGACAAGGAACTAGAGGCGTTTGGCGCCCCTTCCAAGAACCAAGCGTGATCATAAGTACCATAGGGTATACTGCTGGCATCATCAAAATCAAAGGAGTTCTGCTTAAAACAAGGATTGTCAATATTGATGGTAAAGTCAGCTACTGGAGCAGGGTGTACGATAATGGTTGAATCTGCCGTATCCCGACAATGGTAGATGGACTCAGCAATCAGACGAATGCTGAAAGTATCGTAGGTCTGGAAATGGTAGTTGTACAAATAGGGGGTAGCCGTGTCGCGAGATCCATCTGAGAATTCCCAAACGGCGCGCAATACACCCTTATCATAGATGGACGAATCCAAGAAATCAGCCTTGGCGTACTGGCAATAATAATCTTGAGGGATGTTGATTTTCGCAATGGGCATTCGCTCTACCAACAAGGCCGTATCAAGGGTATCTCTGCAGCCCAATTTACTGGATACGATGTAGCGCAAATCAAAAGAGCCCGCTGTATCAAAACTGTACATGAATCGCTTTTCTGAACTCTTCACGAACAGGTTCCGGTTCCAATCGAACAAGTCCCAAGTCGCCCAACCAAAAGCATCGTTGTTGAATTTGGTTGAATCCGATAAGGAGAAGTAGTTCTGTTTACCGCACTGATTCAGGGTATCGTAAGAGATTTTGGCAATGATGGGGTCGGCGCGCAAAACCAGGGTTGAATCGATGTTGATGCAATTGGTGCTCGTGTCCAAAATCTTCAACCAAACCATTCCCGCAGCTTTAGCCGTATAGGTTTGTGCAGTAGAGGAATCTTGCCATTTGTACAGGAATTTGGAACTAGCAGGCCCCGAGAATTTCAAGTTGATGGAATTGGTGCACTGCACCGTGGTATCGGGGAAATTGAAAATAGGACCGGGCAATACGTTGACAATTTTGCTTCGGAAGATGGTATCGTCGACGCTGCAATTGCCAGGAACGACCATCTTCAAGACCACATAATAACTTCCCACTTTCTCAAATTTGTGCTTCACCTCCTGGCCTGTACCCGTATTTCCATCTCCAAAATTCCAGATGTAGGCTTTGACACTGTTGTAGCTTTTCTTGGTCTTGATGGTTACAGTTTCACCCGGACACTTGGTGTTGCGAATGATATCAAAATCATATTCCACGTTCTCAAACAAAGCACCCGCTGAGTACGCATAGCTTTCGAATTGACCAATGCCATAAGCCACGCATACCATACCGCTATCGCACTCAATGGTATTGTAGCTAGGATTCCCCACCTGCACCATGGCAAAGGCGTAATCGTTGCAAACGGTGGTGAAGTTGTTCGAAGAGATGAATGAACCGTTCACTTTGACGGCTTTCGTCGCTGTTTTTCGCACCAAAATATTTACCCAGTGCAGGTTCATGTTGTTGGTCGTCGCTGTACCCACTACTGTTTTAAGCAGCTGTTGAGTGGCATCAGGCATCACCAAAATGGAGGCGTCTCCACGGTTCCCACCGTAGCCACTGCACTGGCCATTCTTCATGTATTGCACACAATAGGCTCCCTTCGAAGTTTTGACGCAGGTGGCAGTCAATCCGGTCACATTTCGGTACAACCAGTCACCGGCTTTCTTTAGTTGCATCGCGAACGAGCCGTTGATGTACACATCGGTTGAATCATGAGCCGCGATGATTTTGTAGACATAACCCCCAGTTTGACCCTTGAAGGGCATCATCACATAGTCCTTACCCAATGCGTTGGTAGGAATGACTTGGGTATACATATGATCGCGACCCAAAGCCCCGCAAGTGCCGCCGGCACGATCAACAAAGCCAGAACGATTGCCTGAGAAAACATTGATTTTACCGCAACCTTGCACAACGCGAATTCGGGTCCCCGTCATATCACCTTGAATGGCTCCACCTCCCACTTGATTGTGCTGTGGTGGGCTGCCTTGGTTGCCATCAGCCACATCACTTTGCACTTGGTAAACCTGACCCTTGGCTAGAGTTACGGTATAGGCCGAACCAGCTGTTTTACCCCCGGCCGTTTTGTAAACGGGGGTAATTTCAACTTTGACGTTGTTGTCCATTCCAATGATGACGAATTCGCTTTGAGCGTATTTTGGTGAACCAAATGCATTGGTTCTTACATTGGGAACATAAGAAGGCACATAGAATTCAGGCGCTGTCGGTATGGACTCATAGGGCATGATGAATGTAGCTGCCGAACGGTTTTGTTCCAAGTTCATGCAATACACATTCACGGGATCATCTGCGATGATGCGCATTCCGCGTTTAGAATTCAGATCACTGGCATTGAATTCCGACCCAACGGGGTAGTAAAACTGCGGATCAACCGCCACCCGGTTCACCGTATTTTTGGTGATGTTGATGGTCTGCAAGGAACCAGCTACCCGAGGGTTATCCAACTTGATTTTGGTATTGAACTCGCTGGTCACATAGATCAACAACGAATCGGGATACCCACCCGAGCGCGTTTCCATCTCCATGAAGCTCATGTAGAAGGTCTTTCCTGTAGAGGAAATTTGGGAACGGCCAGGAACCAAAAACGCAAATACCGACACGGCCAGTAGGGCCAATCTCTTCAAAGTGAGCATACTATGTATGCATAGACGCAAAAAACACCATTTCATTGCCTAGTCAAGAAAATATGACACTAAGCCGAATCAACTATCTATTAAAAAGTTAGACGGGCGAACCGAGACTGCGTGAAAAGTCGTTTATCACTCCGCTAAAAACCAGTTCATCTTTTAGGTAAACCGCCAAAAATTGACCCGGAGTTACGGCTTTTTGTGGCTCTTCAAAGACCAAAACATACCCAAGATCATCTTCCTGAAGTCGACAAGGCAACAAGGCTTGCCGATAACGAATGCGGCATCTAATCCCATCTTTGGAAAGGACAGCCGATTTTGCCGATTCGCGCACCCAATGGGCATCTCGATGAAGAACCCTCAAAAAGGGGCTATACAAGGCCAGATGATCTTCGCCTTGTCCCACATATACCACATTTTCAACGACGTCCGTTTGCAACACAAACAAGGGCTTGACCTTGCCGCCTATGTTCAAGCCTTTGCGTTGACCTATGGTGTAAAAATGAGCGCCATTGTGTTGACCGATCACCCGGCCATCTTCAGGCGATAAAGGCAATCCCCAGCTGGATTCATTTTCCAACCGGCGGTTTCGCATCCACCGAGATAAGCGCTCAGAATCAGCCTCTATTTCTACCACATTTCCCTGCTTGGGCTTTAGTTGTTGTTGCAGGAATTCAGGCAGAGACACATGTCCAATGAAGCAAAGGCCCTGAGAGTCTTTTTTCTGAGCCGTCACCAAGCCCAATTCTGCCGCTTTCGCACGAACCGCTGACTTCTCCAATGAACCCAATGGAAAGAGCGCTTTGGCCAACTGTGCTTGGCTCAATTGACACAAAAAATAGCTCTGATCCTTATTGGCGTCTTTGCCCGCCAGCAATCGATATTCCTCATCTTGCTCTACCCGTTGGGCGTAATGGCCCGTAGCCACAAACTCGGCTCCAATCAATAGGGCGTGATTCAAAAAAAGGTCGAATTTGATTTCCCGGTTGCACAACACATCGGGATTGGGGGTTCTCCCCTGCTCGTACTCCCGAAACATGTAGTCGACAATTCGCTCTTTGTAGGCTGCACTCAGGTCCAAAACCTGAAAGGGAATTCCCAATTTTTCGGCGACTAACATGGCGTCACGCGAATCGTCTATCCAGGGGCATTCATCTTCCAGAGTAACGGCGGCGTCATTCCAATTTCGCATGAACAAGCCAATGACTTCGTGCCCTTCTTCCAAGAGCAAGGCAGCCGCGACAGAACTGTCGACTCCTCCAGACAAACCGACTACTACCCGAGCCATGCTGCAAAGGTCGGGATATTGATCAAATGTGGCCTAGCCATTTGCGCAAGAACCATTCAGTCCCGAGCAGAAAGCTCACAATCAGCAACAACAGCCCTTGTTCTCTCCAAGGCCACTGGGTCCAACTTTCGTCGATGCGGGATTCCGGCAACTCGATTCCGCCCTTATAGGGTTGGGCCAGCATGCCCCCCTGATGTTCGCTTGCCCACTGTTTCAACAAGGCCGTATCTGATCCCAACTGAGGCTCCAATGGCGGTAGGGTCACTTTCCAAGCCAGCGATTGTTCCAGTTTGGAACTCCCCTTGGTCCAGGAAGCCACCAAGCGGTAGTCACCGGTATCCAAGCCTTGAAAAGCCGACTGCCACACTTCGGCATTGCGGCTCAAATTGGCTTCTTGTACCAAATTCCAGGTTCCTGTACCCGACCCTTTCTCCAGCTTCAGAGCGAAATTTCCCTCACCGCTCATTTGACCATCTGGCCCTGTCTTCCAAAGGCGAACAGCAAAGGCTTCCGACTCTCGAGGCTTTTCAGGAATGCTTCGCAATTGCAAGGCATTTCGAGCTCCCGCTTGGGCCATCAATCGACCTGCCACCGACAAAACCCAACGGTCAAAAGCATCAAACGATTGATTTCGGCGATAACAAGCCGCTCGCCAGCGCCAAAGACCTTTGCCAAAGAACCAAGCCTCGTCCATTCCCGAATAGGGCTGAAAAACGGCCAAAGGGAAGGAGGTGCTGGCACCAAGGGCGAATTGCTTCATGGAAATGGAAGATTCGGGGAGGGACCCACTTTTTAGCACAGGCATGTACAAGGGAGGATACTCCTCCAAGCCGTCAATGAACGACTCTGATTCTGGGGTCCAATAGGCAGATCCTTGCCATACGCCTGATTGAGGAAGTTGGAGTTTCGTTCGATGAGCAAAAAGCGCGCTGGCCTCTTCTGGCGTGGGAAAATGCCAAACAGGCACGTCGTTGGGCAAACGATTCAGCTGGGAGGAATTGAGTCCAAACTGAACAATCAAGTCCAAACCATCTGGAATGGCTTCTTTTAGGGGCTGGGTGATCACTGCATGGCCATTGCTGGCTTTTAAACTTCTGCTAAGTGCGCCAACATCGGGATGCAATTCGCTGTAAACCACCAGCACTTTTTTCCCAGACTCAACCACGCGAATGGCCTTTTGCTCCTTGTACCAAACCTTTCCCGCCGCGTCTACGACTTGGGCTTCCAATACTTGATTCCCCAATTCTGAGAGCTTCAAATCCATCTCGCATTGGGCGGAAATTCGGGGACCCAAAGGCATTCTCCCGAGCGTATTCCCTTTATGCGAGACCACCAAAGAAGAAGTAGAAGGAAAATCTCCCGACAATCGATAGGCCCATTCCGATCGAAATGGCTCATTCACTTTGACCTCGGCATTCGTATTCCAGCGCTCCATGATCAATTGAGCCTGAGTCGGTGAATTTCCGAAAGGAACCGTATACAATTTGGTTTCATTGGGCCAAGAAGCATACAGCGGATGCACACCTGCGTTCCATTGGCCATCGCTCAATAAGACCACCGCATCAATGGGATTCGGCTGAAAGGTCAAAGACTCTGATAGGGCATCCAGCCGAGATCGACTGGGGTCCAAATAGGCCGAAGAATCAAATTGCAAAGCTCCGCTCAAGCGACCCAGGGACAATTCGACCTTCTCCCCCCATTCCGTTTGAAAACGGTGCACCCATTCGTTCATGGCCGCTGAATCATTGCGCAAACTGCTGCTTCGATCAAGCACTACCCAAACCTTGGGTTTGCGCTTTTCCGTTTTCAATCCTTCGCTGATGGGATTCAAAAGCAGCATGCCCAGCAGGGAATAGGCCAAGAAGCGTGCCCCCATGGGGAGCCACCACATCTTTTGTTGGCGCCCTTTCCAATAGTGGAATAGGGCCGCAGCTGCGGCTAACGCCACAATAGCGAGAACCCATAATCCGGAAATCCCCGCCATGCTGAAGCCTTACT
>JALRLA010000260.1 GCA_023254645.1 Bacteroidia bacterium | reverse complement strand
ACCGATGCCCGTGAAGGAGTCGATGCGGCTGCGGTTGGCTTTTCTGTACGAGCCTTTGAAGACCCAAGGTATTTCCAGTCGCTGAGTCAGTTCAGCCAAATGCTCAGCAATGCGCATGGCCATGTCGCGATCTTCGATGGCACAAGGTCCTGCAAGCAGAAAAAATGAATCGGGGTTGCTGACCCGAAGGTTGGGAATAGCCGGAACACTCATGCTTCAAAGGTAGGCCGCAGATTCATTATTGAGAGCGATTCTGACTTCCCGAGTACGCGCTCCTGGACAATCAACATCAATAGGAGAAGAAACTGTAAGTGCGCGTCGTTCCATTGGGATCTTTGCCCTGAATTTGAATGCGACCAGAGGCACGCTCCATGGCCGCGATCAAAGCTTCGGGCTCCGCGTAGGCCTGACCATTGAATTTCATCACCACGAACCCATTGGGCAATCCCATTTGTGCAATGGCGCCTCCTCGGCGAATGTTGATGATGCGAATGCCCTGATTCAATCCCAATTGGGTCAAATCGCTGGCATTCAAGGGTTGAAAATCGGCGCCCAATCGATCGGAACTTACCGCCCCTTTCATCACCAATGCCTGATTGTCTTGTTTGGAAATGAGTTTGATGGCTGCCGATTTTTTGTCTGATCCGGCTCTCAACCAGTCAACATCTAAGACATCTCCAGGACGCAAATAGGCCAAATGTTCATCGTAATCACTCTTACCCGTTAAGGCATGACCAGCCACCGCCGTCAGTACATCGCCTTTGCGTATACCCGCTTTGAAAGCCGGTCCTTCCTCCAATATAGCCACCACGCGCAAGGCGACTCCCGTCAGCCCCAACTCTTCCAATTCATCGGCGTTCAATTCCCGAACATCCATGCCCACAAATCCGCGCTGCACCTCTCCTTTTTCAATGAAATCCGTGACAATCTTTCGAACGATGTTCGAGGGAATGGCGAATCCATAACCCGTATAGGAACCTGTATTGCTCTGAATAGCCGTATTGATGCCCACCAACTCGCCGGCGGCATTGACCAAGGCTCCACCTGAGTTACCCGGATTGATGGCGGCATCGGTTTGAATGAAGCTCTCAATGGGGAATTGGTTTTTCATCAAGTTGATGTTGCGACCTTTGGCAGAAACGATACCCGCTGTTACGGTGCTAGTCAAATTGAAGGGATTTCCCACCGCCAAAACCCAATCACCTACAGCTAGCTCATCGCTATTGGCAAACCGAATAGTCGGCAATTGCTCGGCTTCAATCTTTAACAAGGCCAAATCACTGCCCGCATCGGCTCCAATTACTTTGGCCACGTATTCTTTTTTGGGGCTATTGAGAACTACTGTCAATTTTTCAGCTCCTTGAATGACATGATTGTTGGTGACAATATATCCATCGGCTGACACGATGACACCACTTCCTGTGCTCATGCTGGGACCCCGGCTGCCAAAGGGGTCAAAATCCCAAAACCAACCCAAAGGGCTGCTATACTGGGCGGTACTTTCATTCTTGATGAACACCACAGTGGGAGTCGACAAGGCTGAAGCTTCTTGAAAGGAGGTAGGGGCCGAATTCAAATTGGCCAAACGAGCCGAAGCCGCACCAGAATCTCCAATTTGCAATTGAACAGCAGAATGCGAGGACCAACTGCGCTGAACATAAGAGCCCAACCAACCCGCAGCAAAGGCCAATCCAAAAAAGGCCAAAAAACGAAGAGCAGCATGTTTCATGCTGCTCTTCTTATCAAAAATCGGGCCGAGTCGATTAATGCATTCCAGGGAACCATGGGCGACCAATCGCCTCTCGGAACGGCCAGGGCATGGCCATCAATATCACGATCAGGGCAATGATCAACCAACGTTTGGTTTTATTGATGTCACCCGCTTTGGCACTGCGATGTCCCAAGGTGATAAACACAATCGACAAAATCATCATCGTGGGGTGTTCAATGGCCCAAAAACGAGCGGCAGCATTGCTCATAGCACTCATATTCGCCATGCCAAGGCCGCCGACCATCCACTGGTACAATCCGACCAGCAAGGTAATGTGAGCCGAGATCATCATGATCAAGGTTTCTTTTCCATTCTTGCCTTTGTAGGCGTTCCAAAGCGACCAAATCAAGGTCACCACGATAACCCAACGAAGCAGGTTGTGCAGGTGTAGCAATCCAGTATACATAGTTGTTGTTGCAATCGAAGATAGTAAAACCTAATGGTTTGTGGTGACTGAATATGTGAACTTCAAGGCTTCCCAATTCAGAAAAAGCAGAAAATAATCTCGCCCTTGGGCGGTTTTTGGAGTAATCGCAAAAAAAGGGCCCAGCCTTTGCTGTAGAATTGTGAATTATTTATGAAAAAGTGGAT
>JALRLA010000246.1 GCA_023254645.1 Bacteroidia bacterium | reverse complement strand
TTTGATCTGGGTTCTCAACAGCAGGTGTTGTGGCCTTAACTGCTAGTCTGTCAATTCAATAGACTTCACCTGGCCCTTGCTTTGGGCGCCGTTTTCGTAGCGCTGATTCAGGGCTTCGTTGATGCTTTCTTCGGTCAGGGTAAACAAATCGCCCACTTCAAACCAGAGGTTTTCTTCCAGGTTTTTGCGAACGGTTTCATCCAGCAACCACGAGGCGCTTTTGAGAAGAACGTTTTTGCTTTGCAGGTCATAGTCGACGTTTGTTAAGCGCACGATTCGCGTGGCGTTGTCAAACTCAGGGTCACCAACCAGGTATAGGGTGCCAGATTTGGTACCGATTACATCGACCCGAATGCCGAGACGGGTTTGGGAATCTTGGTAGGTGGGAAATAGCCTTAGGCCAGAAATTTCCACGCTGTCTTTCTTGTAGCCAAACTTCTCTCCCTTCATGTAGGCGAGAATTTGGCTTGAGAGGCTGTCGTAATCGAGTTTGAGGTCGGTATATACCCGAAAACCGCTTCCTGGCTTGTAGGGGCTTAGGTTGGGAACGGGGCTGGTGGTTTTTGGGCCACCGGTACTACTGATAATGGGCTGGGCTGATATGCCGGCGCGAAAACGAAGGGTTGTGCCATTTAGGTTTAGGGTCGAAACCGAAACGGCCTTGGGTTGCAAGCGCAGCTCCCCGACATAGTCAATTAGCATGGGTTCTGCCAAGGTGTTCCAGAGGTCTTGTACTTCAGCCTTGAAGGAAACGGCATATACCTGTGAGTCAATTTCAGAACACAAACCACCCATCAACGGCGTTACGGTATTCATTAGTTTGTCTGTTATATCAATGCCAAAACTCACCTTGCAGGGGTTTAATGCTTTGAGCTCCCGAACCGTTGTGTTGGACACAATTCGGTAGTCGGGGCTGATTGACAATTGGCTTTGGAGAGATAGTGTCGCTCTGCGAGGGGCCTCGTCCCATCCGCAGGAAAATGGAACCTTAGGGAGCGCGCAGTTGCCCATGAGACAAGCCGCACAGTACTCGCCCTTCAGCCCATACGAAACCAACACCGAGGTGTTAAGGGTTTGGTTGAGCCCAACAAAGTTTAGGTTGCCGCGGTCAAGTTTGTATTGGTAGCGCACCCCTTGGCAGGGAGACTCGCCACCAGCCAGGTGTTTGTCTACGCTGTTGTTGGCGAGCTCGAAATAGGGCTTCAGGTCAACACTCACCGGCACGTCGATTTGCGACAACACGGCGGGCAGGGGTTTGGGTGTGGGAATGTTTAAGCCTTGTAATTGTTGCTCTTGCAAACTGAGCAGCGCTTTAGGGTTGATGGTTTTGGTGCTCGAGCAAGCCGCAAACAAAACGGGGGCCAATATCCAAAACCAACGCCTCATCGTTGCAATACAAGGGCAATGGTCGTTCGGTTTGGCAATTGCAACCAATAGGTTCCGTTGGGTAGGCTAGGGGCTAGGTGTAGCTCGTTTGCCGCGGTTCCCTCTTGCACGAGGCGACCAGCATTGTCGTAGATCAAATAGGCTTCTTCGGGGTGGTTTTCCAGGGTGAAGCGACCGTCTTTGCTGGGCATTGGGTATACACGAAGGCTTTGTGTTGGTAGCTCGGGGGCTGTGTTTATTCGAACAACAAACAAGTGTTTGAGGCTGTCATTTAGCGGGAAGGAATCAACAGGGCTGAGCAAATAGGCGATCAGGGTATAGTTGCCCGGAAGAAGGCCCTTGATGGAGTCGTTCGTTTCAAGCGCGAGGCTGTCGCCTAGTTGCAGCGCCGCGACTTGGAGGGTATCGTCGAGCAGGGTTTCGGTTTCGCTTTGCAACGTGATTCTAAGCTGCGTGGAATCGGTTCCTCGTTTGGGGCCCAGGCCTTTGAGTTTTATTGTGGCCGTCCAGCCGCTGAAGCCTTCGGTCAAGGAGTTGGGTTGGGGAGACAAGTCGGTGAGGGCTAGGTCTTTGAAAGCCCTTACGGGCAACACGAAGAACAAGCTGTCGTTTTCAGGGTGCTGATCCAAGCTGTCGCGTTGCCAATAGGCCCGAAGGTTCAACTGGCCCAATTGGTTAGCCATGAGCGTTTGGACAAAAACGACCGTGTCGCTTTGCGCCGAATCCAAGCTGCGAAAGGCGCTGCTTTGATACACACGCTGGCCGTTTTGATAGGCTTCGCAAATCAGAGTGCCGGAACGAGGTAAATAACCGCCGTTTTGAATGACAATCGAAGGGGCATAGGGTCCAGAGCCCCATTCGAGGGTGTCGGCCGTGTTGGGCCATAGCCATTCCTTGGCTTGTAAATCAACCGCGCGACCCACCGTGAAGGACCAGGTGAAACTGTCGTTGAAGCGGTAGGGGTCAAATTCGTAGCGAACCCGGGCCAAACCGCGGTAGTCGCCAGCTGCGTTTAGTGGCGCGTATTTCCATTGCTCCATCCAGGCTTCGTTTGCCCCAATATCCAACCTGATGCTGTCGAGGTAAAACAATTGGCCAGCAGGGTTGTAGAGTTCCACGAAGTATTTGGCGCCGAAAGCACCAACAATGCCATCGTTGAAAATGCGCAGTCGAACCGGTTGGCTGCTGCCGGGGGTGTATTCGACGTTTGCGCGGGGGCTAGCCACCGAATCCAGGCCCAAGTCTACTTGTTTGGAAACCCAAATTT
>JALRLA010000244.1 GCA_023254645.1 Bacteroidia bacterium | reverse complement strand
TCGTTCAGATGGATGCCCCCATTTTCACTGGCAACGCCTGTGAGGGTACCAGTACCTTGTTCGATACTGATTTTTACGGAGATCCTGCTTACCTGAGCCAAAGCGGCCAGTTGTACGGTGAGGCTATGGCCATGGCCATGGGCAAGATTTACACCTTTGGTCCCACCTTCCGCGCTGAAAAATCGAAGACCCGCCGACACTTGTCAGAGTTCTGGATGATCGAACCGGAGATGGCGTTTTACGATATCTTCCAGAACATGGACTGCATCGAGGGCATGTTGCAGGCGGTGGTCAAAGACGTTTTGGCCAATTGCCAAGAAGAGCTCAAAACCATTGGCCGCGATACAGCCGTATTGGAGAGCAGTTTGGGTGCCTTCCCTCGCATGACTTACGACCAGGCGGTTCGCATCATCAAAGGAGAAGAGAATGTAAACGGGGTGAACAGCATTGCTTCGTTGGAGGAAGAACTGGCTGCCAAACAGGTAGAATTGGCCCAGATTGAGGCCCAAATCGCCGAAAAAGAGGAACAGTTGAAGGAGCCCGGTTTGAAAAAGGGTCAAATGAACTTCTACCAAAGCAAGGTGATCGAATTCAAACAGATCAAGTCAGACTTAGAAGAAGAATTGCGCAACATTCCTCAATGGATCGAAAGTGCCAGAACCTTTGAATACGGCAATGACTTTGGCGGTAGTGACGAGACGGTTTTAACCCGCTTGTTCGACCGCCCTGTTATGGTATACGACTGGCCTCATGAGGTCAAGGCCTTCTATTTGAAGCGCAACCCTGAAGATACCCGATTCGCGAGAGGCGTCGATGTATTGGCTCCCGAAGGATACGGGGAAATTGTGGGCGGTGGCGAACGCGAAACTGACGTGGATATGTTGATCGGCAAAATCCACGAACACGAACTTCCGATGGAAGCTTTTGAATGGTATTTGGATTTGCGTCGCTACGGATCTGTGCCCCACTCAGGATTTGGCTTGGGACTGGAGCGTATGGTTACCTGGGTTTGCAAATTGAAGCACGTACGTGAGAGCATTCCCTTCCCCCGCATGTATGGCCGCTTGACGCCTTAATGAGCCCTGGCCGGCCTCCAAAAGAAAGGACGTGCTCCATCCTAAAAAATTAGGAATACGATTTAGAGAATGGGTCTTCCGCGCACCAGCTGGAAGCCAACATCGCTGACCCCGGCGAGCTGCTCATCGCGCATGTTTTGCTTGATACGCAATGTGTAAGTGCCCGCTTTGAAGGGAATTTGATCCAAAAAGGGCTGCTGGAAGGTGATCAAATTGGATTTCCCTTGGCCCATCCACCGACCGGTTTGATCGCTCAAGGTGATTTCAAACTGGTTTTGCTGTTGCAATCCGGGACCTTCCAATTCATACAGCAGCCAGATGTTGCTGTAGGAATAATTGCTGCGAATGCGCAGGCCGCAGTTGAGCAAGTAATAGGTAGAGGTGTCCTCGATGTTGAAGCGAAACTCGGTCACGCTGTCCCAAGCCCAACCAGAAGCATCAACAGAATTGAACTGTTCGTCAACGATGTTCTTGGAGGGGTTGCACGCCCAGGCAAAGAGCCCGGTCAACCCGATTGTCAAAAGCACTATGTAAGTGTTGCGTGTATTCAACCGCCCAAAATTAGCGATTTCAATGCCTCGCCCTTCCCAAATAGAATTTGAGCCTCATTGTGTACAACGTAGAGGTCAAATGGAAGGTTTTGGGGACGTGAATTGGGCAGTTTCATGGCATCTTTTCGGGTCATGACCAATTGCCTTGCCCCGCTTTTTACAACACGCTGAAACAGCTCCTCCCATTCGGCAGGCCCAAGCGGGGCGTGGTCTTTTCGATTCCAAGCACCAGCCAAGACCCATTGAGACGGAGCCCAATTCTTCGCTTGAGCTATGCCGCTATAT
>JALRLA010000205.1 GCA_023254645.1 Bacteroidia bacterium | reverse complement strand
GTGTACACATCAACATAGACAACATTTCCATTTTGGAGCAATTTGGCCACCATTATGGAGACTCAGTTCCCTGCTGCTTGCGTTTGAATCCGCACATCATGGCTGGGGGACACAGCCACATATCGGTGGGTCATATCGATTCCAAATTTGGCATCAGTATCTACCAACTTCGCCATGTGTTGAGAGTGGTAGAATCCCATAACATTCAGGTGCATGGCTTGCACATGCATACAGGCTCTGACATTTTGGATGCTGAGGTCTTCTTAAGAGGAGCCGACTTGCTTTTTGATGCGGCAGCCGAATTTAAGGATCTGCAATTCATGGATTTTGGCAGCGGATTCAAAGTGCCTTACAAAGAGGGTGATATCGTTACAGACATTCAAGACACTGGAAGGCGCATTTCGGAGGCTTTTCAGGCCTTCTGCGAGCGTTATGGGCGTGAGTTGGAACTCTGGTTCGAACCAGGCAAGTTCATCGTTTCTGAATCGGGTGTGCTATTGGTTAGCGCCAACGTGATCAAACAAACGACATCAACGGTCTTTGTAGGTGTCAATAGTGGGCAGAACCATTTGATTCGCCCCATGTTTTACGATGCCTTTCACAGAATTGAGAACATCAGCAATCCCACAGGCACACCTCGCTTGTACAGTGTCGTAGGGTACATCTGTGAAACCGATACTTTGGGATATGACAGAAAGCTAGCTGAGGTGCGCGAGGGGGATGTGCTGGCTATTTACAATGCCGGAGCCTATGGCATGAGTATGAGTAACAACTACAATGCTCGACTCCGCCCTGCAGAAGCGCTGTATTACAAAGGTCAATGGCAATTGATACGTCGAAGAGAGACGCTAGAAGATCTGATGCGAACCGAAATTGAGGTCGAATGGACATAAAAAAGGCCCCGCGCAGCGGGGCCTTTTTTATCACTGTCATTGAGGATTACTCGCAGTTCGGGTTGAAAATGTACTCATATGTACCGTCAACCGTATCGTCCGAGTTTTTGATGGTCTTGCGAACCACTTGGAATTTCAATCCGATCAACTTTACACCCGCAGGCACATCAGCAGCCATAAAGGTGCTAGGAATGATAGTGAAATGGAACATGCCGTTGCCCATGTCTGACATGGCCAAGTTGGGGTCATTGCCCACCTTGGTGATGCTGATGTTGTTGTACTTGTAGTACAAGCCATTGTCTCCTTTGGCCTGAACGTACACATAAAAATCATCGGCTTCTTGCAAGGCCACTTTTTCCTCCAAATTGCGGTCGTATTTCAGCGTGAAAACGTCGCTGGCTGAAGTGCTCATGGTGTCCTTCTTTTTGGTTTTGGGGAAGGTGGAGAGCTTTTGAGGGCCTGTAACCGGAGGGTCTAGGGTGATCACCAAATCTTCAGTTTTGGCTTCGCCATTGGAATCACCTGTACCGTCTTTCTTCTTTAGCAACAAGTGAATGTCGTTGGCGTACAAGGCAGCGGGAGCGACTTCGTAAAATTCAGTGGGCACCATTCGGTAGAAGTAAACGTCGTTGCCAGCAGAAGTCCAGCGAAGGGCTTCGTTTGATGCGTTCCAAGTTCCGTTGTGCAAGGGGTGGCCTACAGGGTGTTCAATGGGCTTCCATGTCCACATGTAGAGATCTTCGGTAGAACCGGCCAATTGCTGGCGGTCGCACTTTTTGATATCAACCCACAAGGTTACACTGTCTTTCAAATTGGGATTTTCAGCCGGTGTAATCCATGCTTTTTGAGCTACTGCCGTTTGAGTCATCGACAACAAAGCAGCGAAAAGGAATAAGCGATTTTTCATGGGTTTCATCATTTGCGGTTGTACCAAAAGTGATAAGATACGGTGCGTTCACCGTTGCAGAATTTGTTGACTTTGATGGCCAACTTGGGGTCTTGAGGGCGAACGGGAGACAAGAGATTGATGGTGGTTTCATCGCTTGTTCCTTCGTTAAAAATCAAGAAACTGGGGTAGTCATTGTCATCGAATTTCCATGTGCCCGTAGCAGGGCCAAACAAAGTGGAACCTGAACCAGCAACCGTGCTGTAAGTGCCGTCTTTTTGGAATTCAATTTCCATGGGCTGGCCGGCGATGTATACAGAGCTCACATCCAACAAGGTGTCGCTTTCTACAAAGGCCAACTCGACATTGACATCAATTTGGGCTACACGGTTCAAAATCCAATTGCCGGAAATACCGTCAAATTGGCTAACACGTGGGCCCAGTTCTTTCTTTTCGGGTTTGCAACTGTTCAGGCCCAATGACAAAGTCAAGGCAAAGGCCAGAACACTGCTCAATACAATACGTTTCATTATTTGCAACCTCCTGTTGGGTTAATTTCAAAAATACTGGTGCGTTCAACGATGGGGAACTGCAATACCATGCCGTCACAGTCCCAACGGTGTCCGCGAATGAATAGATTTTGACCTTCAATGGCTCCCAAGCGCTTTACCTCTTGGATACGATCGCCTTGGAAAAGCAACTCCATGCGGCGCTCAGCGCGTACCTTGGTCAATACTTCGTTGGCGCTAGCAGAACTGGCCAAATACTCGGTGCTCGGATCGGTGTAAGCTCGAGCCACCAAATTG
>JALRLA010000170.1 GCA_023254645.1 Bacteroidia bacterium | reverse complement strand
AGCGTTTGAGCAAACCAGATTTCTACTACATTCCTCCCATGTTGCCCTTGAGCGCCAAGCCCACACGTATTTCGGGGACTTGGCAGGTGAAATTGAAGAACTTGTTTCTCATCGGAGCCGGTTCCCAAGAGCAAACTCAATTTCAAATACGGGTAAAGGACCGCAATGGGAATTGGAGCAATTTGGTTCGTACACCTGATATCATCATTGAAAAGTGAGGCGAAAATGGGCATACCGTTTAGGAGCCCTTTTACTGGGTTTGTGGGCAGCGAATGGCTGGTCTCAGGCCGTTTACCTGCAAGCCAATGCCCATCATCGGGTGTGCAAGGCCAGCATTACCGATAGCGATGCCAATACCGTGATCAATGGGTATTACGGCCACAATGAAAACTCCACCCTGGTATTGTCCGTGCCCGGAGCCTCGAGTATCACACTCAACTTCAGCTCCTTCTGCACAGAGAAAGACGAAGATGTGTTACGCATTTTTGACGGCAAAGACACCAATTCAACCCTCATTGGGGCCTATTCAGGAAATACCTCTCCCGGAACAGTGTCCAGTAGCGATAGCTTCATTACCCTTCATTTTCGATCCGATAAAAGCGTGGCTTGTACGGGTTGGGAAGCTACTGTAACCACAACCATTATAGCTCCTAAGGCGGTTAAGATGAGCTTGGTGAAAGCCTTGGTTTGCCAAGATTCTGTTTTTGAATTTAAGTTGGATAGAGCCATTCCCTGTGATTCCATGAATACGGCCAATACCAGCATTTCTGGGGCTAAAACCATGGCTATTTCTAAAGTCGTGGCCCTTGATTGCAAAAACGGCCAAGCGACGAATTTCCGATTTACGGCCTCAGGTAAGTTTGATATTAATGGTTCCTATACGGTCACTCATGTACATGGCTACCGAGATTTTTGCGATTCTGTGTATTGGCTGAACTCTACTGAGACCTTTTCGGTGAATAATTGCCCCATCAAGGTTGAACTCAGTGTGGGTAGCGATACTTTGTGCCAAGGAGAATGCACCAAGATAACGGTGAAAGCGACGGGTGGTCAAGCGGCCAAATACCAATACACTTGGTTGAGCGGCGGTCTTTCTGGAGCTGGTCCCCACACCATTTGCCCCAAAACCAATACTCGCTATATCTTGAAAGTGAGTGACGGTACGGCTATTCCCGGTTACGACACCATCGATGTTATTGTATTGGCCCCGCCAAAAGCCCAAGCCGATACACAGGTCTGTTACTATGGTTCCAATTTTAACTTGTCGGCCACTCCGCCTGGTGGAACCTGGTACGGTCAAGGAATCGTCAATAGCCAAACGGGCGAATTTAAGCCTTATGGCAATTATTGGACACGTCCTGTTTGGTACCAAGTGGGTGGTTGCGCCGATACGGTGGTTGTTACCGTAATGGTGATTAGCAATTTGGAGAATTTCTTCTGCCCCAGTAAGAACTTGCAAACGCTGTATTGGTATTCTCCGGCAGGCGGCACTTGGTCGGGTCCAAAGGTTACTCCTGCCGGTGAATTTATGGCCGATACCATGGGTGAGTACACCATTACCTATGAGTGGAAAGGTTGCAAAGGGGACAAAAAGGTCATTGTAGATGAAATTCAGGTGCCCGCCTTTGATACAACTTGCGAGTCGCGCAATCGGGATACTTTGGAATTTGCACCCAAGGGGCTCTACCCTTCTTGGTTTCAGGGTTTGCAGAGTTATTACTACGGTTGGTACAACCCATCGGCCATGAAAGGTCCGGGCGATTACAACATCATCTATGTAGGTCGAGGCGGGTGTCGCGATACCACACGGCTTACAGTTCTGCCGTGTAACGCGGGCAAAAACGACACCTTCTGCCCCAATGCAGGGGTGCAAACTTTGAATGCTTTCCGCCCTACTACTCAATATGAATGGCAGGGCAAAGGAGTTGTATCGGGCAATTCCGATCAATACGATCCCTCTTGGACCAACGGGGCTGATGGAAAGGAATGGCTCGTGCTCAAAACACCCAAATGCAGCGATGGCAAATGGGTGCACATTATTTCACCCAAGATTCAAGGAGGAGATACGGTTTGGGTTTGCCCAGAAGACGGCATGAGAGCCTTCA
>JALRLA010000068.1 GCA_023254645.1 Bacteroidia bacterium | reverse complement strand
GGCATGCAAGGAATAGGTCCAGGACCCATGATGGCGTTGTGGTTGGTGAAATAGAAAATGGGGTACTGATCGAACTCGGCAATCATGTCCACCTTGCGGTTGCGGCGAGCGGCAGCTACGTGCTGGCGAAAAGCATAACCGTCGCGGCAGCTGGTGGGCTTGGGAACAGGAGCCAAGAGGTTCAAATCGGCCAAGGCTTGGCCGCTATCGGCATGTTGGCCCGCGAGAATCTCCGATTCCAATTGCTTCAAAAGCGCCTGGTTGCTTTCCCAGTCTTCGAGCACTTGGCTCATCTGAGAAGGGATGGAGCTGTTCAAGCTGTGCACGGGGTATACACGGTCTTGAACCAATAGGCCCACTTGCGATTGCTGGGCATTTCCGTAGGTCACCAATTTCATGGTACAAAGGTACAAAAAAGCCCTCGTTTGGCTTGGTGCGGGGCTCAAAATGGCCCAACTTTGCGAGCCTATGGCGCGCATTCTGATCACGGGTTCTAACGGTTTATTGGGTCAAAAGCTCAGCGATCTTCTCATGGGTCAGGAAGGCGTAGAATGGTTGGCCACGGCTAGGGGGGAAAATCGTTATCCGCGGGCAGATATTCCTTATCGAAGCATGGACGTGGCCGATTTTACCCAAACCCGTGCGGTATTGGAGGCCTTCAAACCTGACGCCGTCATTCATACGGCGGCCATGACCCAGGTCGACGATTGCGAAAGTCAGCAGGAACTGTGCACACGCTTGAATGTCGAGGCGGTTGAGCACTTGGCCCAGCTTTCAAGTGAATTGGGCTTTCATTTGGTGCACGTGAGCACCGACTTCATTTTCGATGGCACCAAGCCGATGTACAATGAAGAAGATGCGGCAAAACCGTTGAGTTTTTACGGCCACAGCAAGTGGAAGGGCGAGCAAATGGTGGAGACCCATGCTTCTTCGTACTCCATTTTGCGCACGGTGCTGGTTTACGGTCGAGTGGCCGATATGTCGCGCAGCAACATCGTGTTATGGGCCTACGGGGCTTTGAAAAAAGGCCAAACCATGCGGGTGGTCGGCGATCAGTTTCGAACCCCAACCTTGGCCGAAGACTTGGCCATGGGATGCTATTTGGCGGCTGTACAAAAGGCCCAAGGCATATTCAACATTGCGGGCAAGGACTACATGTCCATCATTGAATTGGTGCGCCGGGTAGCCCGCTTTTATGGTCTATCGGAAGCATCGATTGAAGAAGTGGATTCCAGCACGCTGAATCAACTGGCCAAGCGACCACCCATTACCGGATTGGCCATCGAAAAGGCACGCCGTGAACTGGGCTATGAGCCCCACAGTTTCGAAGAGGGCTTGGCCCTCATGGGTTTGGATTAATTTAAATCTACTTACTCCCTTGGGAGCTTCGCGCGCTTATTTGGCAGCCGGTGGCTCCATCACAAGACCGCATTTTTTGCAAGTGCGCAAGTCTTCACTGGCATAGAAATGCTGGAAGTGCGGAAGGAAATCGGTTTCGATGTTCTGCAGCTCAAATATGGCCTCGTGCAGCTTGTTGTTGCAGGAATCGCAGAACCACATCAAGCCGTCGTTGAACCCTTTTCCAGCGCGAACGCGTTCGATCACCAAACCCACTGAACCCTCGCTTCGGTTGGGGCTATGGGGCACTTTGGCTGGTAGCAAAAACATGTCGCCAGGGCCCAAATGAACGGCTTTTTTCTCCCCATCTTCTTGGATGTAAACGGTGATGTTGCCTTCGATTTGGTAGAAGAGTTCTTCGGTTTCGTTGTAGTGAAAATCCTTACGGTTGTTGGGCCCGCCCACAATCATGACAATGTAGTCTTCGCCCTCGGGATACAGATTTTTATTGGCCACAGGCGGCTTGAGCAAGTGGCGATTTTCGTTGATCCAGTAGTTGAGGTTGAAGGGTGCTCGTATGGCCATAATCCAAAATTAAGCATTTTTTGTCACGGGCCTTTCTGAACTTGTTACCTTTGTGTTGCTACCATGAGCGATGCCATTAAGCACGAATGTGGGGTTGCCTTCATTCGCCTGAGAAAACCCCTGGAGTACTACAAGGAAAAGTACGGAACCTACTGGTACGGTTTGCATAAACT
>JALRLA010000063.1 GCA_023254645.1 Bacteroidia bacterium | reverse complement strand
TTGACGGTGGGAGTTCCAACTTTGATTTTGTCACCGCCGATCATGAGAACCTGATCAAACTCAAGAGTTTGGCCAGCTTCGGCCTTCAAGCGGTTAACCACCAAAGGCTTGTTCTCTTCAACGCGGTACTGTCTTCCAGCTATATTAACTATGGCGTACATGTCCGTAAAATGGGCAGCAAAAATAGCGAAATTCCTGCGAAAATCAAACCTGTTGACAAAATTCATTGAAAGATGAAGCGGAAAGTTCCGTACACGCGCTAACCCGCGGCCCACAAGGCATTGGTTTTCCTGTGTGCATAATTGGACAGCCCAAAATAGCGTGTCTTTCGACTCCTTCCTAACCGGCATCTTTGTATCATATATATGAAGAAGTATCTCTTGTTTTCAATGAGCATCGCAGGTTTTGGATCTGTTTGGGCTCAACCCGAGCCCAAACGCGGTTTTGAAAACTCCTCCCAAGAAGTGATTTCTGGAACCAATATTCGTTTGCTCCCCTCCAGCAAGCTATTGATCGATCCCATCGTATCTGTGAGCAAGAACCCAGAGATCAAACTGAATCTCGAAACGCCTGATTACTTCTACCCCACTCCCAAGCTCACCCCTTCAGTCGATCCGCAGCCATTGAAAGAGCCCGGTGCAGATTCAGCTTTCAAAAGCAATTACCTGCGCTTGGGCGCCGGAAATCTGGGTCATGTTTTGGGTGAACTGTATATCGCCAGTGAGGCCAATAAAAACTATGCCTACAGTTTAAATGTGAACCATCTTCAGGGAAACAATCCCAACTCTTTTCAAGATTTCCAAACGACTCAAGTGGCTATTCAGGGTTCCAAGTATTACTACCGTGGTAGTTTAACGGGTGGATTCCAATACCAGCGCGATGCCCTGCATTATTTTGCTGCTGATTCAGCCTATTCGGGCGATGCGGTCATGCTGGGTAAGGTGGGAGAAACTCTATCCGGTTCACTCGATTACCAATTGAAGCGCAGTGGAAAGGTTCCCGAACTTCGTTGGTTGACACAGTTTCAAGCCTATAGCAACAACCTCAATCAAAGAGAATCCGAGTTGAGTTCGGCCTTGAATCTAAAACAAGATTTGGGTACGAAAGCCCAGTTCATTGCCGATGTAGCGGTAACCAAATTGATGTTTGAGCAGGCTCCGAACTTGGAAAAACCCAGTGGTTTAAGCCGTTCCAATCAGTTGTTCATAGATGCGCGTCCTCAAATCGCCGTTCAACATCGCCCTAGCCAACTCCAATTGTCAGGCGGTGTAACCATGACCATGCTGAATGCCATCGAGCAGCAATGGCAAGGTGATACGAGCATTCAGACTTTTCGCATCAATCCCTATGTGGAATTCCATAAGAAATTGACGGGCATGAACATGCAGATGTTCGGTGTGGTCGACGGCGGATTGAAAAAGAACTCCATTCGCCGCATGCAGGCTTTTGTGCCTTTTGCCTACGATTCGATTGGTATTCAGAACACTTACGAGCAAATCAATGCTCATGCCGGAGTGAGAGGTCGAATCAGCGACAATTCCAATTTTGAATTGAGTTTTGGTGGCAACAGTGTAGCTGATATGCCTTTGATTGTCAGTAATTTGGATCCTACTAATGCCATGGCAGATAGCCTGAATTCATTGCAGGTGGTTTACGATAACGTGAATTCCATGTACTTCCGTTTTCAAACCAGTTTATCTATGGGTGAGAAGTTTTTGTTTCATGCCTCTACCCGCATTGTCAATTATTCTCCCGCTGTCGAGCAACAGGCTTGGCACCTCCCCTCGTTTACCTTTCAAGGATTTGTGCGATACAAGGCCATGGATCAATTGTATGTTCAGACTTCCATCGCAGGCATGGGCAAACGGTTCAACCGCACCTTGGATGAAACAGGCGTCTTGCGCACCACAGAAATACCAGGATTTATGGATTTGCAGTTGAGAGCAGACTATAGCTTGCCTGGAAAAGGCCGTGTTTGGGTTCAAGGTTCCAACTTGTTACAGAGTGGTTTAGAGCAGTTTGCGGGTTACCGCGGATACGGATTGAACATCATGGGAGGAATTGCCATTTCTCTCTTTTAATTCTCTCCTTTCTTGCTAAATTTGAGAACGTGAGCATCCCCCAAATTTCCCATACCGTCGAAGAACTTTTGTTGCAGCATGAATGTGTGATTGTTCCTGGTTTGGGAGGTTTTTTGATGCGCTCATTTCAGGCCAGTGCCAATCCTTTTTCTAAGGAACTTCGCCCCAGTGGCCAGTCGGTTTTCTTCAATGCCGCATTGACCCAAGACGACGGTATGGTAGCCAAGCATTGGGCCGAGCAAAAGGGCTTGTCTTATGCTGCGGCTGCAACAGAACTCAAATCTATCGGTTCTGAGATTTTGGAGCAGGCCAAAGATAAAAAGCCAGTTCCTTTCGGAAGGATGGGCCAGTTCTTCCTTAACCCACAGGGTCAGTTATTTTTCATACCTGCTCAATCGTTGAATTTGAGCTTGGAACATTTCGGATTGCCTGTATTGCGTTGGCAGGCTTTGGGAACTGTTTCTCAAACAGATCCAATAGCCCAAAAGGCTATACACGTTCCATTGGTCACCGAATCAGTTGATATTGAAGATGCTGAAGTAGCAGCGGTGGCCGAAGAATGGACCGATAAACTCGAACAAAAACTGCAGCGCAACCCCATTTGGAAAGTGGCGGCCAACGTGGTTTTGGTGATGGTTATTGCAGCCTTGTTGGTTCTCAATGTTCGAACCTTTCAGAAGGCTTATCAAAACCGAGTCGATGAACAGGCTGGTTTGCAGCTGAATTCTACCGTTAAATCGGCTCCTCAGAAACAAGAAGTTGTTGCCGCTAAGCCTGAATCTGATCAATCGACCTTGAAGTACGAGATTGGTACTAAGGGTATTGAAGCCATGAGAATTGATCTGTACCAGCAAACGGGCGATGTGTTCATCTGTGGAGGTTCCTACATCACTCCCAAAATGGCGGAAACAGAATGTCTGTTGTGGCAAAAGCTAGGCTATGACGCCACGTACATCGAAATGGAAAACAGCAGCCTAACTCGCGTGGTTTTGGCTCGCTTTGAAGGTGAGAAAGAGGCTAGTGATTTGGCCAAGAACATCAAAAATCTAGCCGCTGGTCGGCTGTCTGTAGAATACGTATTCCCCGCACCCGTATTATGAGCCATTATGTAGTTGACCGAATTCTAGATACCACTCCCCGTGAGAAAATGCTTTCTGGGGTTATCAGCATTGTTGTGTCAGCTCTCATTCTCTTGCTCCTTTTCTGGGTTCGTATTCATGTTCCCAATCCTCCATTTAAGGAAAAGGAATTGGAACTTCAACTGGACTTTGGTATTCAAGAGGTGTCTTATGGAAGACCCACCGACGGTGGTCCTTCTACCACTCCCCCTGCTTTGGGTGGAGGAGACGGCGCCCCTTCTGATCCAGACCCCACGCCCAATCAGGGGGGGCTTGGGGCGGTAGTGACCAATGACCAAAGCGATGCCGATATGGGATTGCCTCCCATTGACCCACCGGCATCAGAAACTCCTAAGCAAAGTGCCTTGTCTCAGCGTGGAATCAACATTGGCCAGCGCTCAGGTACACAGAACACCAACGGCACTCCCAATGGAATCCAAGGGGGCAATGGTCGCAATGGTATGGGTGATGGCGGAAACAATGGTGGCATCTCCGGGAATTACGGACAACGCGTAACCCCCAATAAAAATGGTCTGTTCAATGCCGAAGGGTTTACGAGTTACAACATTCGTCCCGGAGTGAACAAAGTAGATGCAGATGGCTTTGGGACCATCAAAGCCATGGTAACGGTTGATTGCAACGGTCGCGCAAGCGTAAAATACATGATCCCTGGTGGCACATACAACGGAACTACAGCCAATAGCCGAAAGGTGATGGATTACTTCATCTCTAAAGCCACTTTTGAAAAGGTGGAAAATGGCCAATGTCCTCAAACCTCTACCTTCGCCTTGACCATCAAGCGTGAATACATCATCAACCCTGACGGATTGTAAGCTCTGTGAGCCTGTCCTATTCTGAAACCTTAGCAGAATTGTTCGCTCGGTTACCCATGTTTCAACGGGTAGGGAAAGCTGCGTACAAAGCCAATTTGGACAATACTTGGGCTTTGATGGAAGCCTTTGATCATCCTGAAAAGGCATTTCCTAGCATTCACATTGCGGGCACCAACGGCAAAGGCTCTGTAAGCTCTGG
>JALRLA010000026.1 GCA_023254645.1 Bacteroidia bacterium | reverse complement strand
CATTCGAAAGGTGAGGCATTCCAACAATACGGGTCTGGGGTTGTTTCGCATCGACTCGGCCAGCTCGCAAGCCTTGTGGTAGACTTCCAGCAGGTTGTTGCCATCGACTTGATGGGCTTCCATGCCATAGCCTATGCCCTTGTCAATGAATTGAGCACATTTGAATTGTTCTTGGCTGGGTGTGCTCAATCCATAGCCGTTGTTTTCGACCACAAACAGCACAGGTAAATCCCAAACCGCAGCCGTGTTGAGGGCTTCATGGAAGTCGCCTTCCGAAGCCCCGCCATCACCCGAAAATGCCACGGAGACCTGAGGTTTTTGTTTCAGTTTAGCGGCCAAAGCCGTACCATTGGCAACCCCCAACATGGCTCCCAAATGGCTGATCATTCCCACAATGTGGAATTCTTGGGTGCCGAAGTGGAAACTGCGATCTCGGCCTTTGGTAAAGCCCGATTCTTTGCCTTGCCACTGGGCAAATAGCTTTTGATAGGGGATGCCGCGCGTAGTGAAAACCCCAAGGTTGCGGTGCAGCGGCATGATGTATTCTTCGGGGTCTAAGGCGCAGGTAATGCCAACCGAAATGGCCTCCTGGCCAATGCCCGAAAACCATTTGCCGATTTTGCCCTGGCGCAGAAGAACCAGCATGCGCTCTTCTATTACCCTTGGTTTGACCAGGGCTCGATAAAGTTGCAACAACTCTTCGTTGGCCAAATCTTTGCGATGGAACTGCATGAGTCAAGCCAAAAATAATGTTCGAAATATGGGCATTGTGCATGTTTTCTTCGAGAACGGCATTTTTTTTTGTAACCTTTACCACTTTCTGCGTCATTAATCCGAAACCCCTTGATCAGCAACGATGTTCTCATAGCTGAGTGTATCAAAGGCGATCGACAATTCCAAAAAGCTTTGTACGATCGTTTTGCCCCGAAAATGTATGGACATTGCCTGCGTTATTCCGGGAATAAGGATGATGCGCAAGATTTGCTACAAGACGGTTTCATCAAGGTCTTTGACAGCATTTCTGCCCTGAAAAATCCCCAACAATTGGAGGGATGGATGACCCGGGTTTTCATAAACCTGGCGTT
>JALRLA010000287.1 GCA_023254645.1 Bacteroidia bacterium | reverse complement strand
CCTTCGAGTGTGTCAGGCAAGTCAGAATAGCGTTCTAATTGAGCTTTGAGTACCTGCCAAGTAGCCACTGTGTCGGCTTCGGCGCTGTGGGCATTGGTGAGGTCGCCGTCGCAGTAGAAGCGAAATGCAGCAGTCAGGTTGCGGGGCTCCTTCAAGTGGAAAATGCGCTGGGCGTCAATGAAATGCCTTTTTTCTACCTCGAAGTCAATGCCGGCGCGGTAAAATTCCTCTACCAGCATGGGGAAGTCGAATTTGTTGGAGTTGAATCCGCCGAAATCACAATAAGCCAGGTATTGATTCAGTTCAGTCGCCATTTCGCTGAAACGGGGCATGTCGGCCACATCGGCATCGCTGATTCCGTGAACGGCGGTCGCCTGAGCGGGGATGGGAATGCCAGGGTTGAAGCGCAGGGTGCGTAATTCCTCCATTCCGTCTGGGAATACTTTCAAAAGGCACATTTCCACGATGCGGTCGTGGGTGGTGTTTATTCCCGTCGTTTCCAGGTCAAAGATGACCAAGGGTCTTTTCAGGCTAATGTTCATGATTCGTCTTTAGGGCCAAGGAGATCAGGTCGCAACGCCGCAGTGCGCGCCAATGACTGTTCCAATCTCCATTCGGCAATTTTTTTATGGTGTCCTGAGGTCAGGACTTCGGGCACTTTCATGCCCTGAAATTCTTCGGGTCGGGTGTAAAGGGGTGGGGCCAATAGCCCATCTTGAAAGGAGTCGCTCAAGGCTGATTCTTCATTTCCTAAAACTCCGGGAAGCAAGCGTGCCACTGCATCAACCACGGCAGCGGCAGCAATTTCACCCCCGCTGAGTACGAAGTCGCCCATCGAGATTTCGAGGCTGATGTAGCGGTCTCGAATGCGCTGATCGATTCCTTTGTAATGCCCGCAGAGAATAATGAGGTTACCAGAAATGCTCAGGCGGTTGGCCAAGCTTTGGTTGAAGGTTTGGCCGTCGGGGCTCATGTAAATGATTTCGGCGTAGTTCCGTTCGGCCTTTAATTGTTCGATGAGGGTGGCAATGGGCTCGGCCATGAGAACCATGCCCGCACCTCCGCCGAAGGGGTAGTCGTCTATTTGGCGGTAGGGCCCAAAACCATAATCGCGCAGGTTGTGCACGACGATTTCGGCGAGCCCTTTGTCTTGGGCTCGCTTGGGAATGCTGTGGCCCAATGGGCTGAGCAGCAATTCTGGAACGGCTGATATGACATCAATGCGCATCATTCGGTATCCATTTCGCTGTCAATATCGTCAATGTTTAGCAAGCCTTCGGGAAGATCGATGGTGAGAATGCGGTTTTCAGGATCGAAGCCCAGAACCCATTCTTCCACCCAGGGAATAAGCAGGCTGTTGCCATCTTGTTGTACGTTCAACATGGGGCCGCCGGGGTATTCTTCTACTGATTCGATGATGCCAATGCTGGTGCCATCATCGGTTTCTAGTTCAAGGCCTTCGAGCTCGCCGTAGGGACTTGCACTTGTTTGGTGTTGCTGAGCGTCTAGGCCTATGGACCTTCCCACGCACCAATCGGCTCGAGCTTCGTTGTCGATGAGGTTCAACTCAACAATGGGCTGATGTCCGTAAACTTCTTTAATGAGAAAGGGAACCCCTTTTCCATTGTCAACAATGAATAGGTGGTTCCCTTTTGTCAACAGAGGCAGCGCCTCTGCGTCGTCAATATCTAATGTCAACGCACCTTTGAACCCGTGCTTTCGGCCAATTCGGCCAATGAGACTGAGCTCTGGGGGCGTTTGCATAGGCTTATTCAGCAGCAGCTTCGCCTTCTTCAGCAGCAGGAGCTTCTTCAGCGGCAGGAGCCTCTTCAGCAGCAGGAGCCTCTTCAGCAGCAGGAGCCTCTTCAGCAGCAGGAGCCTCTTCGGCAG
>JALRLA010000275.1 GCA_023254645.1 Bacteroidia bacterium | reverse complement strand
TAAAATCGCGCAACAGGCATTCGTAAATGACTAGGCGATCTTTATCGGGGCGTTCAAAAGAGGAGTTCTTCCAATTGTATTCTGATTTGTTGGTGCGAAAAACTGATACCCAACCGGTGGTCTGGGTTTTGGGGTAGGGCTTTAAATTGGGAAAGGTAGTCGCCGGGATGTAATCGTCATCCCACTCGCTGAGCATGATTTCACTGTAGGGATCGGCAATTTTGGATTCCCCGTTCACCCAATATTGATAGCCGTAGTCCACATTGGGTTTCAACCCATTGATTTCCAACCACCAAATTCCCTCAGCCGAACTGTAGTTCATGAAATAGTCAATGTCGGGCAGGTATTGATTGAAGTCACCCAAGACATAAACGAAACTCTTCATCGGAGCTCGCAAAGCCAAAACAATGGTACTATCATTGATGCGGTTCAAGCCTTGTTCCACCCCAGCGGGCAAAGAAGCGTTGACCACTGTTTTGTTCACGGTATAGCGAATCGAATCGCGACGCGTCAAACTGCCATCGCTGGCGGTAAAGACCAACCAGTGGTTCCCTGGATTTAAAGGTCCAAATTGGCATTGCAGGCTATCGCTACTGGAAAGACTGCGCAAAGTATCACCGTCTAAGGTCAATAAGAGCTGGCAATCTTTGCTGGCCCAAGCCTCGAAGGAATAGGTAGAGGTGGCATTACCCAGAATGCTGCTGGTTTCAGGCCAAATCACCTTGGTGTACAATCCGCTGCTGTACACGGGAGTAAAAATATCCATACCCTGAGCGCTTCTGCCCACTTTGGTGCCGCCGGCATTGCGGAATACGAAAGCCATTTGTTCAATGATTTCGTCTTGGGTAAAGGCCCCACCTTGGGCGTAAAAACTCTTCATGGGGTAACGTAGTTTGTGTACGTTGTTGCCCACATAAGTCATTTTCACCCGTGAATCGTCGGTCCCCCAGTTGCCCACGACATGCTTCCAGTCGCTGCCGCTGGTGCTTTTGTTGGTAATGACACCGGTATGAGCATAGACGGGCACTACACCCTTGAGTTCTCCATTTCCCTGAGAGGCATCGAAATAGACGGTTACCGTATCGCTTTCTTTGGGAAATACAGGCTCCACCCAAATGACTTGGGCTTGGACCTGAAGCGCAAAAGCCGAAGCCATGAAGGTCAGTTTTTGTACAAGTGTCATAGTGACAATAATACAACAAAAGGCTGGGCTTTCTGGCCTCGGTGACCTATATTTGACTATGCCGCTTCGCGAAGTCACACGGGGAAGCTATTTAGTGGCCGAGCCCTTCATCACCGATCCCACCTTCTACCGCAAGGTAGTCATTGTGTTGGATAAAGATGAAGACGGCACTGTGGGCTTGGTCATCAACGAGCCTTCTGACTACATCATTGGTGAATCCGAGGGTGACGACGAATTGGGCTTGCCCATTCACGACGGAGGCCCGGTAGAACCTGAGAATTCCTTTCAATTTCTGCACAACAGTCCCTGGATCGAGGATTCCCAAGAACTTATTCCCGGCCTGTTTTGGGGAGGCAATATGGAGGCCATTGTCAAAGGCTTTACCGCTGGCAAATTGACCAAAGAAAATCTCTTGTGTTACCGCGGTTACTGCGGATGGGCCCCCGGGCAACTGGAATCAGAATTGGAAAAAAAGGCCTGGATTATAGCCCCGCCCAACCCCGATTTTCTGTTCATGCCTCAGCCCCAAATTTGGCGCGCCATTTTGGAAGACCTAGGCGGGTCCTACAGCTGGTTGGCCAAGGCTCCTGTTTCGGTTGAACTAAACTAAGCCATGGGCCATGCAGAAACTCCCGAACAGTTTGCCGTAGGTGGCATGACTTGCGCATCATGCGCTCAAAGCCTGGAATCGTACCTCTCCCACCAAGAGGGCATTGCCTCAGCCCAGGTCAATTACCCCAACAAACGGCTGTATGTCAACCGCGATCCTGACCGGGTCAGCACAGAGCAACTGGTTGCTTGGGCTCAGGATTTGGGTTACACCTTGTTTTCCAAGGAGCAAAGCGCCGAATCCGAGCAACGAGAAGCCCAAGATTTGCAAGTTTTGCAAAAGAAACTTTGGGTGAGTTTTGCATTTTCTGCGCCTGTATTTCTTCTATCAATGGGCTTCATGGACCGCATGCACGAGTTGTGGTTTCAATGGGTTTTGGCCTTGCTCTGTTTGCCCGTCTTGCTCTATTCGGGTCGAGATTTTTACCGCATTGCTTGGCAAAGGGCTTTAAAAAAATCATCGAACATGGATTCTTTGGTCGCCCTCTCAACGGCCGTTGCTTATGGGTATAGCCTTTGCGTTACGCTCCTTCAGAGCCATCACCATGTTTATTACGAGAGCGCTGTTGTCATTATAAGCTTGATCTTACTCGGGCGTTTTTGGGAAGAAAAAGCGAAGGCACGAACCCGCTCAGCACTGGATGCCTTATTCAACGAACTGCCTCAAAAGGCTTGGGTCATACGCAACAACGAAGAACTTCATATCCCCGTTTCAGAATTGCGTATTGGCGATTGGGTATTGATCAAACCCGGCGAACACATTCCCGTTGATGGCCGAATTCGATCGGGAAGTTCGCACATTGACGAACACAAGTTCACTGGCGAAAGCATGCCTGTCTTTAAACAGAAGAAAGACAAAGTCCTGGCCGGCACGCTCAACCAAGATGGGGCACTGACCTTGGTCGCCGAAGCCGTTGGTCATCAAACGGCCATTCACAAAATGCTCAATCGAGTCGACCAAGCCTTGGGTTCAAAAGCGCCCATTCAAAAATGGGTAGACAAGGTGGCTGCCATATTTGTCCCCGTGGTTATCGGCTTAGCCTTAGCTTCCTTCTTGATCTGGACAA
>JALRLA010000258.1 GCA_023254645.1 Bacteroidia bacterium | reverse complement strand
TCAGGGCTTTTTCTACCAGGGTTCGGCTTTTCATGAGCTCCAACAAATTATCGCCCTGAAAGGCCCCTTCTCCGCCGCCGCCCAGATTGACTCCAAATTGAGAAGCAATGCCGCTTAGGCTAGATTTGGTGTCTTGGCTTTCTGAAAATGCAAACACCAAGGTCGCGGTGTGAGCAACGGGCTTGTATTTGGCATATAAGTAACCCAATACAGAACCCAACAGGCCCGCCAACAGCAAAAACAACCACTTGGTTTTCAGATAGCGTACGGCCCCTTGAACAGAGAGCACAATGTCGCGCAGGGTGATTTCGTCTTGGTTTGTTTCGGCCATTTTATTGGGTGAGTAGCGCCCACAGGGTTGCGAAAGCGGTGAGCTTGGTGGTAATGGAATTGATGACGTTTTCCCAATTGACGGGGTCGGTCGCTTTTTTCAGTTTGTCTTTTTTCGCTTTGTCTTTGGTCTCTTTGTTCAATACAAACACCTCAGCCCCGGGTTCAACCTTGGGGCTTATGCGAAACACATAAGCATTGAAGGTTCGGTGAAGCTGCCCGTTTTGGGCCAGCACGTAGGTTTTGGCGCGCCAGGCACGCGGTGTGTAGCCGTTACCGAAGTGGCGAACATAATAGGCGGCTCGCTTGCCGCTGACATAAGGAGTATTGAGAATGTTGGTGGTAATCGTGTTGTCTTCGCTGTATTTCAAGGCTGAGCCGTATACGGTCACAAAATCTTGAACCGTGGGTATGCGAAGCACGTCGCCCCCTTCGAGCTTGTAATTGTATTCTGATCGTTTGTTTTTAAGGGCCTTGGGCAAATCAAAAACAAACCACTGACCCGGGGCACTGGGGCGTTGAAAGCGTGCACCCTGAGCAAAGGCATACGGGGTTAAGCCCCCCGCCTGAGCAACCAAGTCTTGAATGCGCATGTTCTTGTTGAGCAACACATAGGTACCAGGGTATTTCACCTCTCCCAAAACCTGAATGGTTTGTTGCAGTTCGTAATTGGGCACCCGTCGTACCGAAACAATGTCTTGGGGGTACAGGGGCGTTTGCCACACAGAATTGGCCTCTGCGGGGTTTTCGCTCACCACTAGGTTAATGATTTCTGTTTTATAGGCTTCTCCCGAAACATAGTTGGGAGAAAATAAGTTGCTACGCGCAATCTCAACCTTTTCAACTTCAGCCCCCATGGCCAAACCGCCAGCCAACAAAACCAAATCACCCAAGGTCATGCCCTCTTTGTAGGCAAAACTACCGGGTTTGCGCACCTCGCCATTGATGGCCACCTGAAAATCGTCGGTGTATTCTGAAAGGGCAAACACCAGC
>JALRLA010000238.1 GCA_023254645.1 Bacteroidia bacterium | reverse complement strand
GTTCACACACAATTTCAATCGGAATTGAGAAAATGGGGCTTCGGCCCCTTTTTCATTAAAACAGCGTTTGCTGCAAGGGCAACAATTGGAAGGATTTGCGGTGCCACTCGCAAGGTCCCAGATCCCGAATGGCCTGTCGGTGTTCGGCCGTAGGGTACCCCATGTTTTTGTCCCAACGGTAATGCGGGAATGAATGGTGCCCCTCAAGCATTCTCTCGTCACGGTGGGTTTTGGCCAAAATGGAAGCTGCGGCAATATGCAAAAATCGACCATCACCCTTGACCTCTGTTTTATAGGGGATTTGGCCGTAGGGCTTGAATCGATTGCCGTCAACAGCAATAAATTCAGGAGCTTGTTTCAGCTGGCTCAATGCACGGTGCATGGCCTCGATTGAGGCCCACAAAATGTTCAGCTTATCAATTTCTGCAGGGCTGCATTCGGCAACAGCCCAAGCCAAAGCTTCTTGCTCAATGATGGGGCGCAGGGCTTCTCTTTTCTTTTGGCTCAATTGTTTGGAATCATTGAGCCAGGGATGGTGAAAATCAGCTGGAAGAATGACCGCCGCTGCCGTTACAGGCCCCGCTAAGCAGCCGCGGCCCGCTTCGTCGCAACCCGCTTCCAAACTAAGGCCACTGGCGTTTCTCAATAAGGTCATACGAATGACAATGCGGTTCCTAAAAAGTATTTGATAGCGACTTCGACACTTTGCCAAAAGCAAAGACTGAAGCCCTTCCATCCGTAGGCCCATCCGCCTTTCAATAGGTAATTGCGCACAAATCGAGCGGGCGGAGAAACCAAGGCCTTGATCAGATTCAAGCCCCAAAAATTGTTTCCGGCTTCTTGGGCGCCAATTCGGCCAAATTTCAAGGCTTGGCGACGGGCCTCATTCAAGTTGGCGTAAGTGAAGTGCAACAAATCACCCTCCAAGTGGTCTACGCGCAGGGCTTGCTCTGTGCCGCGTCCCATTTCTATGCGGTCGTGAGGGTTCTCACCGCCCCAAATGGCCGCGCCTCGCTTCCAAAGGCGAATTTTTCGGTCGGGATACCAACCGCAACCCTTAATGGGGGTGCCGCCCAAATGGTTCACTCGGTTCATGGAAAACCCGTAAGCAGGGAAGCCATCGGCTTTGGCCTGGGCGATACTTTCTTTCAATTCTGGACTTAGTGCTTCGTCGGCGTCCAAACTCAAAATGTACTCTCCCTGGCTTTGTTGCCAGGCCCAGTTTTTTTGGTCAATGTGGCTGGTGAACGGCCGGTGTAGGACGCGAGCACCCGCTTGCTTCGCCAAACGAACGGTGTCGTCTTTGGAACCACTGTCTACCACCAATACTTCATCGGCAAGCCCACCCACTGAAGCCATGCAGGCTTCGATGCGTTCGGCTTCGTTGAAAGCAATGATGACCAGCGATAGGGTAGGCATACCCTTGCGAAGATAGCCGAATTAGTGGCCACCGCCTTCTACGGCGCTGACTTCAAGGCCTTGCTCTTTGAACATCTTTCCAACGCGCCATGCGTAGAAGGCCAAGTAGGCAAAGCATATTACGCCGACCCAGTAGCTGTTTTTGATCCCCAATGAATCAGGGCTAGCCAACAAGCCTTGGGCCACAGAGATGAATCCGCCGCCCATGATCATCATCACCAATAGGTTGGCACCTTGAGAAGTCTGAGAGCCCAGTCCGGTAATAGCCAAGGTGAAAATGCAGGGCCACAAGGTGGAGCAGAACAAACCAACCGATACAAAAGCCATAACCGAACTCATTCCTGAGGCCGACATGCCGTAAACCAAGGCTCCTATGCCCAAGAGGCTGTACAAAAGGAGCTGGCGAGAGGGATTGCCTTTGGAAAGAAAATCGGCGATGACCAAGAGGGCTACGACCGACAAATAAGAATAGAAAGAGGATACGTCATGCCCCATTTTGCTATTGACGGCCAAGAACAAGCCGAAGGCGGCCAAGGGCAGTATCAAACGCATGGCTTCGCGTTTGAATCCATTCAGGCCCAAAGCTCCTGAAGCCGATGTCCAACGACCGATCATCAAACTGGCCCAGAACAATGAAATGTAGGGGGCAATGTTTTCGGTCTTTAAACCGACTTCTTGTTTCATGAGTTCAGGCAGGTTGCTGGCAGTAGAAACTTCGACACCTACGTAAACAAAAATGGCAATCATGCCCATCCACAATTGGGGGTAAGACAAGGCTTTTTTATCGCTGCTTGAAGCTTCGTTGGCTCCCGCTGATTCGGTTTCTACTTTCAGATTCCAGAACACAAAAGCGAACAACAAAAACAAGGCTCCCAAAGCCAGATAGGGTAGTTTGACATCGCTAACGTCCAGAATTCTTTCGGTTTCTGATCCCGTCATGGGTCCGAAAATGGCATAGCTCACCAGCAAAGGCCCCACTGTGGTTCCTACGTTGTTGATGGCTCCGGCCAAGCTCAGGCGTTGACTACCCGTATTGGCTGGCCCAAGGGCAATGGCCAAGGGGTTGGCCGCTGTTTGCTGCAAAGAGAAACCCAAACCTACGACCATCAACCCGCCGAGAAGCATGGGGAAACTTGCGCTATTGGCAGCGGGAATGAACAACAAGGTGCCCAGAGCCGATAGACCCAAGCCGGCAGCAATGCCCTTTCCATATCCGTATTTCACAATGGGGTCGATTCCCATGATTCTTGAAGCACCCAGGTAGAGCAAAGACCCAACGGTGTATGCCACATAGAACACGAAAGCAATCATTTGGCTTTGGGCCTGAGTAAGGTCCAGTTTTTCTTTGAAAACGGGGATGAGAATGTCGTTTGAAGCGGCTACAAAGCCCCAGAAAAAGAAAACGCTAACCAATATGGCAAAGGCTCGGGTGTAGTTCTTGTTGTTCATACAATATCGATAATCCTCAAATATAGGATTTCACAGGAACAATCATAAGGGCTTATTTTCGTTCCCATGACCTCTTTGGCGAATAGCAAGTTGGCAGGCTTCGGTGAGTCGATATTCAGCACCATGTCTCGAATGGCTCAACAATTTGGGGCGATCAATTTGTCTCAGGGCTTTCCTGAGTTCGATCCTCCTCAGGCCTTGTTGGATGCAGTGAACCATGCCCTGCAATCGGGTTACAACCAATATGCTCCAATGCCCGGCTATTTGACTTTGAAGCAAACGGTGGCTCAGCGTTGCCAACAGGAATTGGGCTACAGCCTAGATCCCGAAACGGAAATCACCGTGGTTCCCGGCGCGACGGCAGGTATTTACTGCGCCGTGCAAGCCTTGGTGCAACCTGGAGATGAAGTGATCATCATTGAACCCGCCTATGACTGCTATGCCCCTGCCGTTATCATGGCTGGAGGAACAGTGAAAAGCGTGGCCATGAATCCGCAAACCGGAGAGATTCCCTGGAACGAGGTGCGCCAATTGGTCAATCGCCATACCCGCATGCTGATGGTCAATACTCCGCAAAATCCAACGGGTTGGGTGCTGAGCGAAAACGACTGGTTGGAAATAGAAGCCATTGTGGATGCAGGCGATTTGATTCTGTTGAGCGATGAAGTTTACGAATACATGGTGTTTGATGGGTTGAAACATCAGTCGGCGGCGGCTAGGCCTGCATTGAAAGAGCGCTCTGTTCGTCTCAGTTCCTTTGGGAAAACCTACCACGCAACCGGATGGAAAATGGGGTATATCTCAGCCCCAACTGTGTTGACTCAGCGCATTCGAGAGGTATTTCAGTTCATGGCCTTTTCCTCCAATATGCCCCAGCAAGTGGGGCTCGCTGCCTTCATGCAAAGCCATCCCAACCACGAGGCAGAAGTGGCCGCCATGTATCAGCAAAAGCGGGATTTCTTGGCCTCGGCCTTAGCAGAAAGTCGTTTTCAGGTTTTGCCTTGCCAAGGTTCCTATTTTCAATTGGTTGACTACTCTGAGGTTTCGTCCAAATTCGACCGCGAGTTTGCGGAAGAACTGGTGCATACGGCCGGTGTGGCCAGCATTCCCTTGTCTCCCTTTTTCAGTAAAGCGACTGAGTCAAAACTGCTGCGATTGTGCTTTGCCAAAAAGGAAAGTACCTTGCTCGAAGCCGCCGAACGCCTATGCAAGATTTAAAAGTCGCATTGATTCAGCCCGACCTAGTTTGGGAATCTCCTCAAGCCAACCTCGAGCAATTTGAACGTTTGTTGGATTCAGTGGGAGATTGTGATCTTGTGGTGCTGCCCGAAATGTTTGCTACTGGGTTTAGCATGAATCCCCAATCGGTGGCTGTAACCATGCAAAGCGATATTCTCAGTTGGATGCTGAATCACAGTCACAATTTCGCCCTTTGCGGATCGTTGGCCATTGAAGAGAATGGTCAATTTTTCAATCGTTTCCTATTCGCACATCAGGGAAGAATTGTGGCCCAGTATGACAAGCGACATTTGTTTGCCTATGCCAAGGAGGACCAGCATTATCAGGCAGGCAATCAAGTCATTCAAATTGAATTCAAGGGATGGAGCATTGCCCCATTTGTCTGTTACGATCTGAGGTTCCCCGCTTGGATTCGCCAAACAGCCGGGGTGGATTTGATGCTCTTTGTGGCCAATTGGCCATCCAAAAGACAATGGGCCTGGAACAGCCTCTTAACCGCAAGGGCCATTGAAAACCAATGCTATGTCTTGGCCTCAAACCGAGTAGGTGTCGATGGCAATGGTATAGACTACCAAGGGGATTCTCAAGCCATCAACATGGCTGGCGAAAACCTGGCCTCGCTGAGGGGTGAAAGTGGAATCATCAGGGTAAAACTAATCAAAGAAGAGTTGCAAGCCTTTCGTGCACAGTTTCCTTTTCTGGATGATCGAGACTCCTTTGAAGGAATTTGATGGATGCGTCAACTGTTTCTTCATGAGGCAGAACTATCTTTGCAGCCGTGAACGCTGAACAGCATAAAGATATAAGAGGCCGTGTTGAGGCTTTGAGGAGGTATCTTTGACGTCGCTCGCAAGAAAGCCGAGATAGCAGACGAAGAAGAGCAAACCCTGGATCCCATTTTTTGGAATGATCCCAAAAAAGCAGAAGCTCATCTGCGCAAAATCAAAGACAAAAAAATATGGACCGATGCCTACGACGGGTTGGAAAACTTGTTGGGCGACCTAGACGTATTGGTGGAATTCAAGGACGCTGGTGAAGCGAGCGATGCCGAAGTGGAAGAAACCTTCCAGGCTTTGATCGAAGCCACCGAAGACTTGGAGTTTAAAAACATGCTCCAAGGCGAAGAAGATGCCTTGAGTTGTGTGGTGGAAATCAACGCAGGAGCCGGTGGTACCGAAAGTTGCGACTGGGCTGAAATGCTCATGCGCATGTACTTGATGTTCGGGGAGAAAAACGGATTCAAGGTTCGCGAACTCGACAGAACCGATGGGGAAGTTGCGGGTATCAAGAGTGTCTCTCTTGAGTTCGATGGTTCCTTTGCCTTTGGTTACCTGAAAGGTGAAAATGGCGTACATCGCATGGTGCGTATATCACCCTTTGACTCCAATGCCCGCCGTCATACTTCGTTTGTCAGTGTTTATGTGTACCCCATGGTCGATGACAGCATTGAGATTGATCTCAAACCCGCTGATATCGATTTTCATACATCGCGAAGCGGTGGAGCCGGTGGTCAGAACGTGAACAAAGTAGAAACCAAGGTTCAGTTGACCCACATTCCAACGGGTATAGTCGTGGTTTGTCAAATTGAACGAAGCCAGCTGGCCAACCGAGAATTGGCCATGCAAATGCTGCGTTCTCGTTTGTACGAGATGGAAATTCAAAAGCGCAATGCGGCTCGTCAAGAGATTGAAGACTCCAAGATGAAAATCGAGTGGGGCTCTCAAATTCGCAACTACGTATTCCATCCTTACAAACTGGTAAAAGACGTCCGAACCGCACAGGAAACCTCCAATATCACGAACGTGATGGATGGCGATTTGTGGCCCTTCATCAAAGCCTATTTGTTGGGCTTGAAGACCGGATTCAAAAAAGGTGTGAGCCTAGACGATTAAGGCTTTAGGGCCTTGGCATAGGTTTCCAAGCATCGTTGGCGGGCAAAACTGTGCTCGACAATGGGCTTGGGATAACTGGGGCTGCCGTATTCGGGAACCCAGCGGCGCACATAGGCCAGCTGTTTGTCGAATTTTTCCAGTTGCAGTTGAGGGTTGAAAACCCGGAAATAAGGAGCGGCATCTACTCCTGAGCCAGCAGCCCATTGCCATCCGCCGTTGTTGGAAGACAATTCAAAGTCTAGCAATTTTTCGGCAAAGTAGGCCTCGCCCCAGCGCCAATCGATGAGCAAATGTTTGGTGAGAAATGAAGCCACGACCATGCGCACTCGATTGTGCATGTGGCCACTTCGGTTCAATTCACGCATGCCGGCATCGACCAACGGATATCCCGTTTTGCCTTTCTTCCAAGCTTCAAACTCTTCGGGGTTGTTTCGCCACTCAATTCGGTCGTATTCGGGTTTGAATGACTGCTGGGTCACTCTTGGGAAATGGGCAAGAATGGACATGTAAAACTCACGCCAAATCAGCTCTGTGGCAAACTTGGCATTGACCTGCAGGGCTTTGGCCATTTTCTCACGAGGCGACACTGTGCCGAATCGAAGATGAACGCTGAGCCTTGAAGTTCCCTCAATGGAAGGGAAGTTTCTCGTTTTGTCGTAGTTCATGATACGGCTTTTGGGAACTTCAGGACTGGGAAAGTTCATTCCAGAGGGCTGAAAACCCAATGATTCCAGGCTGGGCATGGGGTAGGAGGAGGAAATCAATCCATGCAAATGCTGTTCTGAGGGGAAGTAAGGTATGCCTCCTTTTTGCTCCAATCGCTCCTTCCATTTTCTACTGTAGGGCGTAAAAACCGTGTACGGACTGCCGTTGTCTTTCAAGACCTCATGAGGTTCCATGGTGACTTGGTCAGCGAAATCGTGCCAAGTCACACCCTTTGATTCTGCCCATGATTTGATGCGCTGGTCTCGTTCTTTCGCATAAGGCTCGTAATCGCGGTTGCAGAAAATGGCCGATGGGGCATTGACCGAATGAATACGCTCCCAAACGTCTTCTACCTTTCCGTGCTCGATCCGAATCGAACTACCTAAGGGTTGAATGGATAGATTCAGTTTTTGCAGCTGCTGAAACAAAAAATCAACCCTGGCATCTTTTTCTGGCAATTCATGGAGAATTTCAGTGTCAAAGATGAATAACAGCTGTACAGGTTTCCCTGCTTGCAGGGCTTGGTACAAGGCGTGATGGTCATTCAGGCGCAAGTCTCTGCGCAACCAAACTATGCTATAGCTCATGGTGGGTGTGTAAGTGGTGTAGGGCCTTTTTGATCTGAGGAAATTCAAATGAGAATAGGGCCTTTTGTAGACGATCGGCAGAAACGGTTTGGTTGGTCAAGGCTAGGCAGCTCTGTTCTCCCAACAGGGCCTTCAATGCAAAGACAGGTATGTTGGGCTTCCATTTCCAAGGAGCTTTGCTTTTGAGGTTGAGCAATTCTTGCGCGAACGTTCCTTGTGAACAGGGCTTGGGGGCTACCGCATTATAAATGCCAGGAGCCAATTCGCCTTCGACAGCGGCTATGTAAAGGGATACCAAATCTTCGATGTGGATCCAACTCCATGTATTAAGTGGAGAGCCTGTGATGGGCACAAATCCCCAAGGTGCCGTTGATTGAACCAATGGCAATAGGCCTCCTCTGTTGCTCAAAACTAAACCCGTTCGCAAAATGCAAATAGGATGACCACTCTTTAGGCTTGGAATGAAAGGAGCTTCCCAGTCCTGGCAAACCTGGGCCAAGAAACCTTGGCCAGGAGAATGGCTTTCATCGATTGTCTCATGGCTGGGGTCAGGATAGTACCCAATTCCCGATGCACTAACCACCCTGGCCTTGGAATTGATCTGATTGAGGGAATCGGCAAGTAATTGACTGCCAAGGCTTCGGCTTCGATGAATTCGGTTTTTGGCCTTATGTGTCCATCGTTGGGCTATGCTAGATCCTGCCAAATGAATGACAGCATCTGCTCCTTGAAGAGCCTTAATGTCAATTTTTTGATTTTCTGGGTTCCAAATAAAATCTTTTTTATCACTTTGGTTGTTTACTCTCCTAAATGACAGAAATCTAAGGGAATGGCCTCTCTGCAACAATCGCTGTTGCAATCGTTTGCCAATCAAACCTGAAGAACCTGTAATTGTGATAATCATTATCAAAGATGTTTGAAGAAACCCCGGCAAATACACAGCCCAAGACGTCCATGGAAAACAAACGAAAGTCGAAAAAAGATTTTCGTGACAAGTATTTCATTAAGGACATCGAAAGTCTGACCGGAATTCGTGCTTACACCTTGCGCATCTGGGAACAGCGATACGAGTTGTTGGTCCCAAAGCGAACCGATACCAACATTCGGTACTACGAAGAAGACGATCTCAAATACTTGATGAACATAGCTTTGTTGAACCAACATGGTTATAAGATCAGCCGCATTGCCGGAATGAGTCGAGATGAGGTTCAGCGTCACACCTTGTTCTTGTCAGAGAACTCCAGTTCCAACCAAAGCCAAATTCAAGGTTTGACCCAAGCCATGATGAACTTTGAGGAACGCGAATTCACCAAAATCCTGACCTTTCACATCATGAAATCAGGAATGGAAGACACGATGATGAACATTGTTTTTCCGTTCTTGAAACACGTGGGGGTCTTGTGGTTGAGTGGCAGCATTCATGTCGCTCATGAGCACTTTATCACCAATTTGGTCAAACAAAGGTTGTACGCTTCTATTGATCAGTTGGCCGTTCTGCCCAATGCTCGCGCGAAGAAGTTCTTGCTCTTTTTGCCTAGCAATGAAAACCATGAATTACCCTTGTTGTTTGCCAATTACATGCTTCGCTCTCGCGGGCATCAAGTGGTTTATTTAGGTAG
>JALRLA010000218.1 GCA_023254645.1 Bacteroidia bacterium | reverse complement strand
ATTCGCACCCGTTTGCCCATTTGGGATTTGATGATGAAGAACATCTATGCGCTCAACACCTATCAGTTGAGCCTAGAAGACTTCAAACTCAATCTGATTTACGCCGATGACACCTCAGGGGCTGACTACAATTACCTTCCAGTTACGGTAGACCTTCCCGAGCTCAAAGGCGGAAACCCCTTGCTGCGAGTGGTGGGCTTGGACAAATTGAACCGGCAACAGGAGGCCAAACCCGACGGGGTTTTTGACGCTATTGAAGGCATTACGATCAACACCCAATACGCCCGCATCATTTTCCCCGTGGTGGAACCGTTCGGCCAATCCCTGCGGGAAAAATTCGATGCCTATACCGATTTGGCTGATTACTACTGCTTCAACGCCTTGTACGACTCCACCAAATGGCTAGCCCAACAAGATGTCAAGCACAACAAATTCTTCTTGACGGGAAGTTTCAAAAGCGCCAACGGTGCCGAGCTCTACCTGGGAACCACCAATCTTCAGCGGGGATCTGTACGCGTAACGGCCAACGGCCGACCCTTGCAAGAAGGATTGGACTACGAAGTGGATTACGCTTTGGGCCGGGTGCGCATCACCAACCAAGGCTTGCTGCAAGGCGGAGCCGAAATTCGTGCGTCGGCTGATGGACAATCGTTCTTCAACATTCAGCAAAAAACCTTGTTAGGCGGTCGCATTGAGCACCAAGTCAACAAGCATTTGTTGTTAGGAGCCACAGCTCTTCACATGTACGAGCGCCCCTTACAGACCAAAACCAACTTCAACGAAGAACCCTTGTTGAACAGCATTTTGGGGGCTGACTTGGCCTACAGCAGCCAATCCCGATACATCACCAAATTGGTCGATAAGCTGCCTTTCTTGGAAACCAAGGAGGTATCGAATGTAACCGCATATTTGGAATTGGCGAAGATCTTCCCTCATAACCACAAGTCTCAGGGAGGACAGCGAGGCATATCGAACTTGGAAGATTTCGAGAATGCCGAATTGGCCAATGACTTCAAAGGAGTCGGTAACTGGACCGTCGCTTCCATTCCCCAGAAACAGCCCGAACTATTTCCTGACGTTCAATTGAGCGACAAGCGATTCTGGTTGCAGCACCACGCAGCGCTGAGTTTCTACACGACTGATCCATTGTTTTACCGGGACTTTGACATGCCCGATAACTTCAAAAACCGGGTAGATGAAATCTTGAGCGACCCTTATCAACGTCAGGTAGATCAGCGAGAAGTTTTCCCTCAACGCCAATTCCCACAGGGTACTCCAACCATTCTCCCTACATTGGATTTGTACTATCAACCCGGTGTTCGCGGTTTGTACAACTTCAACTCCGACCCCAATGAGGTGAACGCACAGGGCGAGTTGTTGAACAAGAAGTTGAGTTGGGCGGGAATCATGCGTCGTGTCGATCAAAACGACTTCGAGGCCGCCAACATCGATTACAT
>JALRLA010000206.1 GCA_023254645.1 Bacteroidia bacterium | reverse complement strand
GCCTTGACCTGACGTATGGCCAAGGCGTTCAGTCGGGCCATGCGCCCTTTTACTTGTTGTTTGTCAATTCGGCACATCCCTTCCAAAGCCACTTCGCTGTGAAAGTCCCATTCATCCAGGACCACACGGGTAGGCCATTGCTGCACTTGGCTGCTTAAAGGCGCTGCCAACACATGAGACAAGTGTGCATTCATCTCTACCGGGGAAAGAATGACAAAGGGCCGCTGAATCTGATCACCCAACTCTACCCAGTGAATGTCATAGGGCCTCAATACCATGGTTCTAGGGGTATGTTGTTGGACGGAATGCTGGTTTCTGTACCTGTTTGAAAAGCGGCTTCCCATTCAGCTCTTCGATTTTTGGCAGGCTGCAATCTCAAGCCCTCTGCCTCCTCCACCAACTCAAAATACTTCGGATGCCCCATTTTCTTGAGCACGGAGGCCGGCAATCGCAGGCCTTTGGAATTGCCAATCGGTACCACTGGGATTTTCATAGCGGCAATTTCGTAATTACAATGTAATTACACAATTCAAAGAAAAAAATGCCCTTTCGGGCAGACACATGGGCTTAAATGCCTTGTTCTTGCAGCATCACACCGGCGCGTTTCAGGTCTTTGTAGACCCCAATTTGGTTGATGACCACCAAGGCAGGAACTACTCCAGCCAAAGCGGGATTAACTAAGAAAATGGGAATGGCTGTCGCAGAAATGAGCAAAGAATTGGTCGCTCGTTTACCAGCTCGAGCCAAGAAATAACCCGCCGTTGGCACCTCGCCAGTAAGCGAAACCATTTCCATGCGCTGGGCCGCTTTGTCCTTTTCGATTTCAAAGAATTCATAGCGATCGATGTACAAATTCTTCAAGGTTTTTTGGATGTAGCGCAAATCACTCACCCTTCCCCCTTCCAAATATTTCAAGGTTATGCGATAGGTATCATGAATCAGAATACGCCCCTCCAAACTAGAAGTATCTCGCGTGGTTCGGGCCACGATGTGATAACTGGGAACTTGATTCTCCCAATACAGGGTATCGTTTGACGCCCAATAAATGGCATTGCCCTCCAAATACTCCCCATTGGGCAGCAACTGAGCCGAAACAGAACCGGCAAGACAAGAAATCAAGAATATCCAATACCGCATGACCAAAACTAAGTTATCGACCACACAATTCCTTGTACTCGCAATAGGCACACAAACCATGTCCCTCGCGAAGCATGTCAAAATCAGACTTGTCTCGGGGAAGATTGTTCTCAATGTCAGTGGTGAAGGCATACATCTCTTGAGATTCCCGAGCCACTACTTGAATGAAGCTTGCGATTTCATCGGCTTGTAGATCCAAGGCGACCTCTTCGTACTCAGGCTTGAAGAAAACCACTTTCGCCTCGATATCTTCAGTCGAAACGCCCAAGTTTTCTGTGGCAAACAAGGCATAACCCAACAGTTGTTTTCTAAACTTATCGGGGTCTTTCTTGCCAGTCTTCCAATCCAAAATCAGCACCTTATTGCCTTGTGGTATCAAGAAATCGACTTTGCAATAGGCCTTAAGGCCCCCTACACGGGTTTCTCCATAGCCTTCCGGCTCGATGATGGCCGATTGAAGTTCCAAATCAGATAAGGCTAACAAACGCTCCCAAGCGGGCGAATCCAAAAACCGAAACACCATATCCTTGACCGCAGCCTCAATTTTATGTTGAGGTATGCTTTCCAGTGTTTTATAATGAATCTCGAAAAAACGCTGGGTTTGCACATAACTCTCAACCTGCTTGGCCACATAGGCACCCAAGCGATCGCGATCGATGGGATTGCGGCTCTTTTGCAAGCGAGCCACTATTTCGGCAATCAAATCATGTACCAAGGTTCCCACTGCCAGAGCTT
>JALRLA010000186.1 GCA_023254645.1 Bacteroidia bacterium | reverse complement strand
TTGGCCACCTCCTCCAGGAGATGGTTGTGGGCATTGAAGAAAAAAGAAAGGCGTTTGCCAAACACGTCGATATCCAAGCCCTTGTCCAGAGCGGCTTGAACATAGGCTTTGCCGTTGGCAAGGGTAAAGGCCAGTTCTTGGGCCGCTGTGGCTCCAGCTTCTCGAATGTGGTAACCGCTAATGGATATGGTGTTCCATTTGGGCAATTCTTGGCTGCACCATTCGAAAATATCGGTGATGATGCGCATGCTGGGGCGAACCGGATAGATGTAGGTTCCCCGCGCTGCATATTCCTTTAATAAGTCGTTTTGAATGGTCCCGGCCAATTGGCTCAGGTCAGCTCCCTGCTTTTTTGCCAAGGCGACATACATGGCCAGAAGAGAAGAGGCCGAAGCGTTGATGGTCATGCTGGTGGAAATGTTTTCCAACTGTATGCCATCGAACAGGCGTTCCATGTCTTCCAGTGAATCGATGGCCACGCCGACTTTTCCGACTTCCCCCTCGCTCATGGGGTGATCACTGTCGTACCCAATTTGGGTGGGCAAATCAAAGGCAACCGAAAGTCCTGTCGTTCCTTGATTCAATAGAAAGTGGTAGCGCTTGTTGCTCTCTTCAGCGGTCGAAAAACCGGCGTATTGGCGCATGGTCCAAGGGCGTCCACGGTACATGTCGCTGCGAACTCCTCGGGTAAAGGGGAATTTGCCAGCATCTTCCTGTGAGCCGGCGGCCTTGTAAATGCGGTCTACGGGAAACCCGCTGCTGGTTTTTTTCTCTTGGCTCATTCGAACAACAACTGAATTTCTCCTTTGATGACATCAATGGCCTTCAGATGAGGCAATTCTGTTTCCGATACGGCTTTGATCAAGGCTTGGCTAAAGTCTAGGGCTGTAGCCTCGGTGGGTAACTTAGCGAATTCCATGTGCAGCAGTTGCAAGGTTTGCTCGCGCACTACTTTGACGGCTCCCCAAGATTGCTTGCTGACATAGATTTGCTGCGACAGGTTGTAGTTGAATTCCTCGTTGATGTTGGCAACTGCGGCTGCGCGAAACGCGGCTGCGCTGCCCTGGTTTTGGCCAAAGCTCTGAATCAAACTAGGAATGCTGTTTCGCTCCAAGTATAAGGTCAGTCGTTCAAATGCTTGAAGCTTGAGTGAACTCAACTTGTCGTTGTTTTGTTTGAGAATTTCTCCCCGAAGCATAGCCAGGCTAGTTTTGGTGAAGCTCTGTATCAATAACAGGCTAACCCCCAAGATGCCTACGGTGAAGAGCAATAAGCTGATCCAGGATTCCATTTCGACAAAGATACAGGCTTTACCCGACAGGGGGCCATGCCCATGTCCGACAATTTCGGGTAAATTTGCAGCATGAGTATGTCTACGGTTCCCGTTCAGTTCACTCCCGGTGCCCTTGAAGAATTGCACCGTTTGTACAATAGCCTTGAGATGAAAGATCGCTCCCATTTGCGCATTGGAGTCAAGGGCGGCGGATGCAGTGGCATGTCTTATCTCCTGGCATTTGATCAAGAGATCACCGATAAGGATACCCATTATGAGGTAGAAGGCATTCCCGTTGTGCTCAACAAAGCTCACATCATGTATGTGCTGGGAATGGAGGTTGATTGGGAAAACGGATTGAACAACCGAGGTTTTTCATTCAACAACCCCAATGCTTCCGAAACCTGCGGTTGCGGGCAGTCTTTTTCCGCCTAATTTACCATGTCGGTTGCCCTAGAAAATGTTCGCCAAGGATTGGGTTCGATCAGGGCACATGCATTGCGGGCCGTCATCACGGCATTAATCATCGCCATTGGTATCTCAGCACTGGTTGGCATTTTGACGAGCATAGATGCCATGGGTCAAGCCATTACTCAGACCTTTTCTAAGATGGGTTCCCAGTCTTTTACCATTCGAAATACGGGTTCCCTTCGGCGCAACGGTCAAGTCAGTGATTGGAAAGATATTCGAATGGCACAGGCTACTGAATTTGAGCGCAATATGCCGCAAGAGTACACCGTGAGTTTGTCGGTCAATGTGGGCTTCAATAGCCGAGTATCTAGTGTGTTGAAAGGACAGAGTTCCCAAAAGGAGCGCTCAATAGAAACCAATCCCAACATTCGGGTTTTGGGTGTAGACGATGATTATTTGCAATCGTCTTCCTATGAAATAGAAGAGGGCCGTAGCTTAAGCGCGGCCGATGTAGAATTGGCCTTGCCCGTTGTATGGCTTGGGAGTGAAGTGGCCAAACAGCTAGCAGGCTCCAAGCCATCTTCATTGTTGGGGGCAGAAGTGAAAGTAGATGGCAAATCATACAAAGTAGCGGGGATACTAAAATCCAAAGGCTCTAGTATGGGTATGTCTGGAGGGGATCGTCAAGTATTGCTCCCCATCAGCCGAGCCACTCGAGACTTTACCCGCATTCAAGAAAACTGTACGATTACAGTAGGGGTTGCTGATTTGGTTGATTTGGACCAAGCTATATGAGAGGCTTATTTGGTGATGCGCCGAATACGCCGATTGTCTCCGGGTCAAGAAGCTGATTTTTTCCTTGTTCAAAGCGATGCCATGGCCAAAGAAGCTTTGGAGAATCTAAAAATGGTAAGGCTCCTAGGAACAGTCATCGCCGTCATTACCTTGTTGGGGGCTGCCATATCCTTGATGAACATCATGTTGGTCAGCGTAACCGAGCGAACCAAAGAAATTGGCCTAAGAAAAAGCTTAGGAGCGACCCCCAAGCAAATAAGAAACCAGTTTCTAGTGGAAGCCTTGGTGATTTGTCAATTGGGCGGTTTGGGAGGAATTGTGCTCGGAACGACCATCGGCAATGGTGTAGGAATGGCTTTGGGTACCTCCTTTATTGTTCCCTGGGCCTGGATGCTGTTGTCTGTTTTGGTTTGTGTAGCCGTCGGCCTAGGTGCTGGATTGCTCCCCGCACAGCGCGCAGCGAAGTTGGACCCCATTGAGGCCCTTCGTCACGATTCCTAACCGATCTTACAAAAACGGAATCTTGGTCACGACGGCCTTCAAAAGTTTGCCGCGAACCTCGATGTAAATTTCTGAACCGGCTTTGCTCAGCTCAGTGGGAACATAGCCCAATCCAATGGCTTTGTTCAACGAGGGACTTTGCGTGCCCGAGGTAACTTCTCCAATCACACTGCCCTCTGCATTGCAAATGGGATAGTGTTGACGGGGAATGCCACGATCTACCAATTCGAATCCGACGAGTTTACGGGTGGGTTTGTTTTCTTTGATGGCCAAATGATGGTCGCTCATCATGAACGGGTGATTGAATTTGGTGATCCAACCCAATCCGGCTTCGATGGGAGAGGTTTCGTCATTGATATCATTGCCATACAGGCAAAATCCTTTTTCAAGACGAAGGGTGTCTCGAGCGCCTAATCCGCAGGGGAGAATTCCAAAAGGCTCTCCAGCCTTCATGACGGCATTCCACAATGCTTCGGCGTCGGCGTTTTTGACATACAATTCGAAACCGCCTGAGCCGGTGTAGCCCGTGCAGGAGATAATGCAGTCCAGTCCGGCCATTTGGCCATCGGTGAAATGGTAGTATTCAATAGAGCCCAATTCCGTGCTGGTCAGGGTTTGGAGGGCTTCGGTTGATGTAGGTCCTTGTACGGCTAACAAACTGTATTCCTCGCTGGCATTGCGAATGTCGGCACCGAAATTCTCGTTTTGCTTGTGCATCCAGGCCAAATCTTTGTCGATGTTGGAGGCATTGATGACCAACAAGTATTTTTCTTCGTTGTATCGGTAAACCAACAAATCGTCGACAATACCACCCTGGTCATTGGGCATGCAGGAGTATTGCACCCGGCCATCGTATAAGGTAGAAACGTCGTTGCTGGTGATGAATTGAATCAAATCATAGGCTTTTGGGCCGGTGATGAAAACCTCGCCCATGTGGCTCACGTCAAAAACGCCCATGGCGTTGCGCACCGCTTGGTGTTCCTGGATCAAATTGGTGTACAAAACAGGCATGTTGTAACCTGCGAAGGGAACCATTTTTGCGCCCAATCCTTCATGCACGGATGTCAACGCGGTGTTTTTCAAAGCCTGTTCGGTCATAAGTCATGCAAAAGTATGCAAGCGGATGGTTAGGGTGTAATTTTGTGGCGCAAAATGAAAAAGGTTTTCTCCATTTTTATACTAATCTCAACTTTTCCTCTGCTTCGAGCCCAATCCGAACTAGAGGAACACGATCACTTTCACCAACGAGAAATCTCCATTGCCTCAGCGCCTGCATTTTTCTTTGGCGAGGAGGCTGGTTCGGTTGCTTGGGGTCTGCACGCGGAGTACGCTCACCGCTTGGGCGAAAAACGTTGGGCATTAGGCGCGGCCTATGAGCATCTATGGGATGAGCATCAGCACCGCACCTACAGCTTGAATTTTCAATACAGCCCTGGGTACCACACTCATTTGAGTTTCGAGCCCGGCATTACCACCGAATTTCACGACGGAGTTCGGGAGTGGATTCCCACTTTCCATTTGGAATTTGCTTACGAGTGGGAAATAGGATTATTGGATGTAGGTCCTTATGCCGAAGTGGCCGTTGAACCCCATGCTCAGCACCTAAGTGCTGGATTGCACGTAGCGCTTCCGTTTTAGGCCAATGCCTGAAGCGCGTTGGTCATTTCACGCAATTCGTCTCGATTGTAAGTGTTGTCACTTTTGATGCACAGAGACAAGAAATAGGTGAAATTCTCTTCTTCGCTTTCGATTTCTTCAGCCAATTCAATGCCGAAGTTGCCGTTGGCTTCCAAATGTTGCCAAGTTAAACGCAGCGCACGAGCCAACAAAGGATCTTCCTCTTTCAGGGCAAGCTCGCGGGCTTCTTGCAATTGGGCAATGTAAGATTCGGCATTGATGCCGTTCTTGGTTGCATCGTCGATGATGCTTTGAAGAATGGTATTGGCTTTGGCGCTTTGCATGGTCAATTGTTGCGCGAAGATACGCGATTCGATAAAACAGATGGGCTATTTTCCTTCGCAAACCATACGCCCAACAAAACCAAGGCCATGCAAATGGATTTTTCGAGACTCATTTCATCTCGGCCTAAGGTTAAAGCTATGATGGCCGCTAGAAGGGGTTGCAGATAGATGTAGATCCCGGCCAGTGTAGGGCCTGCTTTTTTCACCGCATACGTGTTTAATAGATAAACCAAGAAGCTGACGAAAATCAAGGTATAGGCAATTTTGAACCAGATGGCGGTTGGGATCTGTTGGCTTTCGGGACCCAAAAATGCAATAGAGAAAGCTGATCTCGCTCCTCTGGTTGTCAAACTCAGGTCGGTTAACCACCAGATGACAAGGCAGTACATAGTCATGTA
>JALRLA010000182.1 GCA_023254645.1 Bacteroidia bacterium | reverse complement strand
CACACCAAGACCCACAACACATCGGCCATTTCATCGCCGAGATCTTTGCCCTCTTCTCCCGCTTTAAAGGATTGGTCTCCGTATTTACGGGCCATGAGCCTGGCCAACTCTCCCACTTCTTCGGTAAGCACAGCCATGTTGGTGAGCTCCGAGAAATAGCGAACACCAACGGTTAGAATCCACTCGTCGACTCGGGCTTGTACCTCTTCTAAGCTGGGACTCTGGCTCATACTCCTTTGGGTTTGGCTTGCAGTTGTTCTTCGACCCAGCCTTTGCCCCAATTCTCTATTTCTTCTGGGCTCCACAATGAAGGGAAGGAAACGATTTTCTGGAAACGGGGCGGCAGAAATTTCTGCCAGTTGGTTCCCCCTGTGGCGGAGGCATCCCCCGACTTGCTCTGCAAATAGCGAACGGCTGAACGGTAATGCGACAAACGCCAGTTGACGTTCAAATAGGTATCTAGGCGGCGAAACTGATGTTTCAATTCTTCGGTCAAAGCCCCTTGTTTTTGAAGTTCTTCGCAATGGTCGTTCAAGGTTTTGCCTTCCCAACTGCGCATCCAATCTTGGAAACGCTGACCATAGGCATCTTCAAACTGCTGAAGGGTAAGGGTCTTTTGGCCGGTGGCCAAATCCATGGCACCGCTGCGCCAGTAAATGCCCTTGTATTGAGCAATTAGGTCTTGATTTCGCAACGAGTCACGCTGCTCTACCGCCACCAAATTGATGACCTGAGTGGAGGCCATTTCAATCATGCGAAACTGGGCACTTTGAAAACCTGAGGCAGGCAGCAAGGCCATTCTAAACTGCAAGAACTGCTCCTTCTCCATGCCGTCAATCATCACATCAAACGAATGAATCAGGTTTTGGAAATAGCGCACAATGCGATTGAGTTTGTCGGCCCAGCGATCGGGTTGATCATAGCCCATCACCTTCATTTGTTCCAATTCATGAATGGCCAACTTGAAGTACAATTCGGTGATTTGGTGATAGCCTATGAAAATGGTTTCATCAGGAATATCGGTTTTGGGTTGTTGCAAACTTAAGAGCGTATCCAATGCGATGTAGCGCCAATAGGGTTCGTAATTCGACACCAACAAGCCCTCCAAATAATCATCGATGTTTTGGCCGCTCAATTTGTATTTCTCGAACAGCTGTTCCAGGAGCTTTTGCGTTTTTTCGGTCTGTGCCATTCTCAAGATGTAAAGGTAAAGGGTGATTCAAACTCTGCAAACGCTTTGTGCAACTCGTCTTTGGCCGACAAGGTCGTATGGTCAATTCCCCACTGAATGCCCAAATCGGGATCGTTCCAAGGAAGGCCTTGTTCGAATGCAGGGGCGTAGTATTTGTTGCACTTGTACAAAAACAACGTTTGGTCTTCCAAGGTCAAAAATCCGTGCGCAAAACCCTCCGGTATGTACAATTGCTTGTGATTTTTACCACTCAGTTCAACGGCCACATGTTGCCCGTAGGTCGGGGAGCCTTTGCGAATATCGACGGCTACGTCCAACACCGAACCTTGCACCACGCGAACCAATTTGCTCTGGGTATGCGGAGGAAGCTGAAAATGCAATCCGCGCAGAATACCGCGGTTGGACAAACTCTGATTATCCTGCACAAATTCATCTGAAACTCCATTATTCTGAAGGGCGTCAGAACGAAAACTCTCAAAAAAATGGCCTCGGTGATCTTCGAATACTTTGGGCGTAATTAGCAGTAAACCAGGCAGTAATTCTTCTATGTGCATAACGATACAAAGCACAAAACCCTACCTTTGGCAAGATATTTGATACTTAACACAAAGGAAAAATCGAAAAACCAGTATGCAAAACAATCAAGAGAAAAACAACAGCAAGACCCTGCTTTATTTCATTATCGCCATTCTCTTGCTTTTGAATGTGGGGCTCGCCTACCTATGGCAAACGGGCAACACCAAACAAGAAGCACTCACAGTCAGCAACAACGAATTGACCGCTGAATTGACGGGCAAAGAAGAAGCCCTGATGCAAGCACAATTGCTAATTGACCAATACCGTGCTGATAGCTTGACCCTGGCCGAAAATAACAAAACCATTTCTGCCGAGTTGGTCGCCAAGAAAAACGAAATCATGAAGTTGGTGGCCCGCATCAAGAGCGACACCAAGCTCAGTCAAAGCACCATCGAAGAGTTAAATACTCAGTTGTTGGATTTGCGCAACCGAATAGCAGAATTGGAAAAAGAAAATTCTGAATTGGTAGCACGAAATGAAGAATTGAAAGAAGAAGTTAGTACGCTAAATACAGAAAATGACGCGCTGGCCAAACAAGGACGTGTATTGAAAAGTTTTGCCGAACGGTTGCAAAGCGCTGACTTAAAAATTGAAACCCTGAAGAAAAAATGGTTAACCGGTAAAGAAACTGGAACCGTTCGCGCCAAAGATGTCGAAGCTTTCCGCATTAGCTTTAGTATTGCCGACAACAATTTTGCACAACCCGGAGAGCGAACCATTTACGTAAAAATCACCAGTCCTGAGGGTGTAACTATGTCGAAAGGAAACGAAGGGGGAACCTTTGACTATTTGGATAAATCAAGCCGTTACACCTACAAAGTGAGCACGGTATTTGAAAGTGAAGCCAAAGTGGTTCCCGCCACTATTTGGAAACCCGTTCAAAATTTGACTTCTGGACAATACTCCATCGAATTGTATTGCGAAGGATACCGAATGGGCTCTGCCATTTTGAATTTGCTCTAAATCTAATAGACCAAGAAAAAGCCCGGCTGCTGCGCATCCGGGCTTTTTTTATACTCTCCGGGCCCCAGTGGTCCCGGAAATCTTAAGGCTTGCCCAAGGCCTGCACCTTGCGCTGGGCCTCTTCAGCCAGTTCAGAAGAACCGAAGCTCTCAATGACCACATTCCAAGTAGCCTGAGCATTAAACTCATCGCCCTCTTTCAAAAAAGCGTCGCCCAACAGAATCAAGGCCTTACCCACCCAGTAATCGTAACCGTTGAATCGGTCCAACACTGCGTAACAAGCCTCTTTGCAAAGCTCCAAGCTGTCGATGTTGTAATACAATTCCCCCAGACGAAATTGAGCCTCAGCGGCAAAGCGGTTGTCATCTTTGCCCAAAATGGATTCCAAGGCTGCTGTCGCCATTTCGGTCTTACCCAAGCGCATGTGCGACTTGGCCAAGATCAATTCTGACTCCGTGCGCAAATCGCCGCTCACGCCAGGATCGTCCATCACTTTGCGGGCCAACAACTCGAGTTCTTCGGTCTTGCCCAACTTTTGGTAGCAATACAAGAGCGAAGTCCACGTTTGGGTGCGGGTATCGCGAGATTTGGTAATCGCCTCTAGTTCGACCACGTATTCCACAATGTCCTCGCATTTAGCGTCATTACCCAGGATTTTCAAGGTGGCCAACAAAGCGTCTTCCTTGTAATCCACACTGCTAGATTTTGCCACCTTTTTATAGTGCACCAAGGCATTGGCTGGCTGACCCAAGGTCTCGTGGCAAATGGCCTTGAAATAGTTGGCGTTGATCACAAAAGCACCGCTCTCCTGCTCCTTCAAATAAGACTCGAAGCTATTGATGGCTTGTTGGTATTGAGATTTCTCGTATAAGGCATAGGCCGTCTCGTACAACAAGCTATCCTGTTCGCTGAAGCGAATACCCCCGCGGGTTTTGGCCCATTTGACGTACTCAGGAGCACGGCCCGTTTCCTGGTAAATACCCTTGACCATTTGAGCCGCTGCTTTGGCCTCGGGAGTACCGGGGTATTTGTCGTACAACTGGGTGTAGGCGTTCACGGCATCTTCGATGCGCTCTTGGTTGTAATACAAACGTCCCAGCGTAGAATAGGCTCGGCTGGCGGCCAAGTTGTTGGGGAATTGTTGAACCACATATTCCAAATACTTGACTGCCTGATTGGGTTGGTCCAAAATCATGTATTCGGCGGCCAATTCACTGTACGCATCTACCAAAAAGCGAGAACCATTGTATTCGTTGGTCAAGCGCTTTAGGGTCGTGATTTTCTCTTCGGCATTTCCTTTCAATCCGTAAATCAGCGAGCTCTGAAACAGGGCGTAGTCGGCATCTGCACCACGTTTACCTGTTACATAGGCATAGGCTTTCAAGGCCTCATCCAATTCTTTGGCCATGAAGTGGCAATCACCTGATCGCAAATAGGCGTCTTGTACCAAACGCTCGTCGTATCGGCCTTTGGAGACGCGGTCAGTAAAACTGTCAAAGTACTGCGCGGCTCTGGTGTACAACTTGTCTTTATAAGAGATATAACCCAATCCGTAGTAGGCGTAGGCATATTCTAAAACGTCAGAGGCCCCGCTCATATCCAAGAACTTGAGGTAGGAGTTTTGAGATTCGGCTACATTCCCCATTTGACCGTTGGCTTCAGCTATCCAGAAGCGAGACTCAGCCGCCATGGCCTCGTCGGCCTTCTTAGACGAGCATTTTTCAAACAATTCAATGGCTTGACTGAAGTCGCGGGCTTTGTATAATTCTTTGCCGCGGTTAAGGGTCACACGCTGATACAACATCTCGGTCTGAGCATCCAAATTATCGAGCTGATCCAAGAGCGCGACGGCTTCGCGGTAGGAATCAGTTTCCAAGAGCAAACGCGCTTTCAGCTTGGTGGCTTCCTTGGCATTGGCCGAGCTTGGAAACAACTTTACAAAGCGGTCCAGCAAGGCTATATTGTTGGGATCGGACAATTGAACGGCCAATTTCGCTTGATTGAATAAGGCCAATTCAGCGATTTCTTTGTTGTATCCGCTGCGATATGCCTCACCATATGCGGTTTGAGCTTCGCGGTAATTTTTCAGCTTCAGTAGGGCATTACCCAAGCTAAAACTGGCCATTTGACTGATCGAATCGCCTTGTGCGGCCACTTTGCGAAGCCAAGGCAAACTCTCGGTAAACGAACCCGACTTATACAGGGAATACCCGATTTCGTACTTTTCGGCCGTAGACAGAGATTCAGGGTTTGGTTCAGCCGCCAAGAAGGCTTCGGCCGCCTTGGGGTAGTTCTGCAAACGGTAGTTGCATTTGGCTTTCAACATCTCTACTTCGCTGCGATCCACGCCTTTCTGGGGCTTTTCGAGCTCAGCCAGAGCCGATGGATAGTTGTCCAACTGGTAGTAAATCTGAGCGATGTAGAACGACACTCGGGCATAGCCCAGATCTCTCACTGCCTTGAAGGCTTCGATGGCCTCTTGGTAGTGCTGATTGCGCAACTCGGCATAGGCGTAGTAGTACTGTGCCAAGTTTTTGTATTCGCCACCGGTCTGGGTCAAAGGCTTGAACCCTTCGGCCGCCTTGTCGTATTCACTCACGCTGAGGTAACAGTTGGAACGGCGAAAAGCGAAGCGATTGCGATCATCGGGGCTCAGGGCTGCGGCATCAACATCTTTGTAGTAGCGCAGGGCCGAGCGGTAGCGAGGCTTCTCGTATTCGTAGTCACCCAAAGCCAGGTTGGCCTCATTGGACTGAATGGAACCTGGATGACGATCCAAAAACTGCAACAAGGTCACTTCTCCATCGACATGCCCCGCTTTCAACTTGGACATGGCCAGATAGAACTCAGCCTCATCCAATCGCGACTCCGACAATTCAGAACCCAAATAATGCTCAAACTGAGCAATAGCCGCGTTGTAGCGCCCTTCCTGATACAACTCCATACCCCGATCCAGGAACATCCCGGGCATACGATTCACTGCGTGCTGTTGAGCAAACGCCACTGAGCTAGCCAAGGCCAGCAACGAAAGGAAAGCAATCCTCATGCTTCAAATCTACCTCACGCGTGCGCGAGAAAAGTGAGGCTTTATGCACCGTGTACAGGGGTGAATCCTGCAGTATACAATGGGCTTAGTCCCCGAGCTCCAAACCCAATAATTCGGCCAAAACCAAGGCGTTCGTTCGGTTGTCAAACTGCTGTCCCAGCCGTTCTTTTCTCAAGTCAATCTGAACCTGTTCAAAGGGAAGAGTCCAGCATTCATTGATGGCTTGAACCAAATCGGTTGAATCTCGCCCAATGGCACACAACTCCTCCAGCCCCGTATCGTCAATCATGGGGCCATTGACCACGCAATGGCGACCTCGGTGCAAGGCGTTGAGCAATTTGAGCTTGATCCCCGTCGATTGGAAGGTCACCAAGGCGTTTACCTGCGCGGTTGAAACCAAATCCAAGACCTCCTTAGCGCCAATATTAGCCTTGAGTTCAATGTGATCGTATCGGGCTACGGCCTGCTGCAATTCGGCCGACGGGTGATTGCCAGCAATCACACAAGGGTGGGATATTTGAGGGAACACTTCTCGGACCAGAAACAAGGCCGCTCGGTTGTTCTCAGGCACGGCCAAATTGCCGTGGTAGAGCACAAATTTCCCTCGGCCCACTGGGCTCAGCACATCGGAGTTGGGGTGAAATGCCGGCACATAGCTGGTCTTCCCGTACATCTCCTCGAAATATTGGGTCTCCAAGGGAGAAATGGCGGCAATGGCTTGGGCGTGTTTCAATACCGGCTCCCATGCTTTCAATCGCTCGGATTCGATGCGAAAGAAGTACTTTTTAAAAAAAGACCCTTCTGCCTCTTCCAAAGCGCTGTAATAATGGTGCTCCACGTTGTGGGCCCGGACCACTTTCACGCGCTGCTTCAAGTCAAAATGATTCAAAAAGAAGGTCGAGTGCAATCCCTCGAACAATACGGGGTATTTGTCGCGACGAAGGCGGTACAAGAGACGTTCATCGTCCCGGGTAATCACCACGTAAGGCAGGTCACCCAAAAAGGGATTTTTGAAACGTCTTCGCTCGTAATAGTAGGTTTTCAAGCAAAGGGCATCCAAGTCGGGGGAAGCGGTTTTTCCGTCGTACAAAAACACATGCAACACAACCTCGGCGCCCAAATCGACCAAGGCCTTGAGCTTAAAATACATATCGATTGATCCGCCGTAATTGGGAGGATAGGGCTGATCAAAGCACACGATATGGACTCGCTTTTTACTCATTTTGGCAAGGGCAACACCTGGGACCAAATTTCGCCCAATTTTTGAGATTCTCGGGCCCAAACCCACTCTTTAGCGGCTTTCAAGCATTCTTGATGCATATAGGCATGAAAGGCGTCGTCGTTCATGACCCGTTTGAGTTGCGCTGCAATTTGATGGGGCTGAGCATCCAAAAGCACTCCGACTTCGTATTCCGCCACCAGAGCCTGATACTCAGGAAAATCATTGATCAAAGAGGGCAATCCGGCTTGAACGTAATCAAAGAACTTATTGTTTAGCGATAGGTAATAGCTCAAACCTAGGTTTTCCGAGACGTTGAATCCCACATAGGACCGTCGGGTCCAAGCGGGCAAATCTTCGGGGCGTACAAAACCCGCGAAACTGACCTGAGAACCCAATTCCCGATCAGCTACTTGCTGTCGCAAACGGACAGACAAATCTCCCTCGCCCACCAAAACCAATTTTGAACCTGTGAGCTGAACGGCCTCTAGCAGGGGTTCCAAACCCCTACCCTCATTCAAAGCCCCTTGGTACAAGACAAATCGTTCGGCATCGGGTTCATAGCTAGGCTCACCTACCCGAATAGGGGCATTACGCACGACCCCAACCGGGCGATCATACATTTTTTCAAAATAGTCAGCTATGGCTGATCCAACCGTATAGGCCGCATCAAAACGGCGAAACACGCGATCTTGGACCGACTGCCAAAAAGCTTGTATTCGGGGCCTTCTGCTGACTTCAGGCACATGAGGAAACAGTTCGTGCGCGTCGTACACATAAGGCTTGTTTCTCAGGCGTTTCAAAGCCATGGCGGCCGGAGCGGTATCCAAATCGACCCCACACAAGGCATCGTAACTGGCAAACAACCCGTATAGGAACAAGCGCAGATTCAGTTCAACGTAAAACAACTTGCCCGATTCGAACAGCAATCTCATGCGAACCTGCCGGTAGGGCTTAGTTCCCAAAGCCGAAGATTGCCGACGCCGTCGGCCCAATAGCGTAACGGCATAGCCCTGCTCTGTCCAAGCTTGAGCCATACGGCTCATGCGCTGGTCATAGACCAAATCATTGGAGAGCAATACCAAAATACGAGGCTTCACTGTGGGGCTTGTTCGGGGGCACTACGGCCCTGTGCCAAAAATAGCCCCTGTTCCCGGGTTTCCATAAGCCAGCCATCTTCCAAACCTGTTTTGATCCAATTTTCAAGCAGCTCAGGACTGGTTTGGGGCAATTCCCTCAGCAGTTCCAGGCGGGACAACCCTCCTTTCGATACAGATTCTCGAAACTCAGGCCAATCACTGTGCGATTCGGTCTTTTGGCAATTATCGCATACACCACAGGCAGAAAAAGCGGGTGAATTTGACTGGAAATAGTTGTTCCAGTACTGAGCCCTGCAATCGGCAAAAGATCCGTAGCCCTGCATTGCATTCAGAGCCACAAGTCGGCGTCTCTTGAGTTCGACCAGAGGCTTCATATCCCATTCGGGGTGACTGTGCCTCTCTTCCAACATCCACAGTTGCTGCTCACCCTGAGAAGGATGATACAGGAGCACCCCTCTGTTGTGCAAGGCCATCAAGTGTTGCCGGAACTCCGATTCGGAGCAAGCAGCCCGTTTGCACAACTGTTGCTCAGACACGATTTGCTCGCCTTGAAAGAGCCCCGGTACATTTCTCATTAAAGCATCCAAGGTGTTTTCAAATTCGGCATGAGCCACCTTAAATTCATACACCTCTTCGGCTTTGAATTTCATTGTGATCCGCGACCCCCAAACCCCTGATTCCATGAGGCTCCACGCACCCAAACTTTCCAAAGCTTTGATGCCAAAATGCGATTCATAAGCAGGCAATTTGTAGCGTTGGCAAATCGCCTCTAAGTCCAACGGAATATGTGTTTCACGTCCTGCACCTGGCAAAATACCGGCCGCATTCATCACGGCATTGTACAGCCTTTTGAGTACTTTGCTTTCTGGAAATTGGCGATGAATCAATTTGGCGCGGTAATCAAAATCAGCAACAGAGTAAACCATGGCACAAACGGCCGGTTTTCCATCGCGCCCGGCACGACCTGCTTCCTGGTAATAATCTTCAGGGCTTGAAGGCGGGGAAAGATGAAATACCAATCGAACATTGGGCTTGTCTACCCCCATTCCAAAGGCATTGGTGCAGACCATGATGGGAATCGAACCCTTCATGAAGGATCGTTGCCTGTCAGAGCGCTGTGCATGGGTCAATCCAGCGTGATAGAATTCAGCAGGGTAACCCTTTTCTTTCAAAAACAAGGAAGCCTCTTGGACCTCTTTTCGACTACTGGCAAAGACAATCGCTGTTTCCTGCTTTTGCGGATAGCCCAAAGCCTGTAATTCCGACAGCAACTCATCCCATCGATTCTCGGTTTCCCGAGCCTTAAAGCGCAAATTGGGCCGAAAGAAATTGCCGTTCACAACGGATGGAGACTCTAGACCCAAGCCCGATTTGATGTCGTTCTGAATCCATTCTGGAGCCGAAGCTGTAAACGCTGCAATCGGTACTCTCAGCCCCAATTCGCTGCGCAATTCGTGTATTTTTCGGTAAGACGGCCGAAAATCTTGGCCCCACATGGACAAACAGTGAGCCTCATCTACAACGAGCAATGACAATTTGAGATGGGGCAAATACTCCCGAAACGAGATTGAAGCCAATCGTTCAGGTGCAACATAGAGGAATCGATAGTGCCCTTTGAGCGCATTTTCCATTTCCAGACGCTGCTGTTGCCAAGACATGCCCGAGTGCAAAAACAAGGCAGAAATGTTTCGGCGTTTGAGCTGTTCCACCTGGTCTTTCATCAAGGCAATCAAAGGCGAGACCACCAAAGTCAATTCCCCGAAACACAACCCCGGAACTTGAAAACAGATGCTCTTTCCTCCGCCTGTCGGCAA
>JALRLA010000131.1 GCA_023254645.1 Bacteroidia bacterium | reverse complement strand
GATTGATGATCATCGACGAGGAACAGAAGTTTGGGGTTTCGGCCAAGGAAAAGCTGAAAGCCATGCGCGTCAATGTTGATTCTCTGACATTGACGGCAACGCCTATTCCCCGTACCCTGCATTTTTCGTTGATGGGAGCACGCGATTTGAGTGTCATCAATACTCCACCTCCCAATCGGCAGCCCGTGCATACGGAACTGCATACTTTCAGCAAGGATTTGCTTGCCGAGGCCATTCAACATGAGTTGGACAGGGGAGGGCAAACCTTCGTGGTGCATTCCCGGGTGCGCGATATTCACGAAATAGCCCACCTGATTGAAGATGCCGTTGATGGGGTTCGCGTGGCGGTCGCCCATGGTCAAATGGAAGGCCATGCCTTGGAAGACATCATGGTAGGGTTCATTGAAGGCGAGTACGATGTTCTGGTGGCCACTACCATCATCGAGAGTGGATTGGACATTCCCAACGCGAATACCATCATGATCAACAATGCCCACATGTTTGGTTTGAGTGATCTGCACCAAATGCGTGGCCGAGTGGGACGCAGCAACGTAAAAGCCTTTTGTTACCTGATGTCACCCCCCTTGGTGGGTCTTCCCGAAGATTCGCGCAAACGATTGCGCACGCTGGAAGAATACAGTGAGTTGGGCAGCGGATTTCAAGTGGCCATGCGCGATTTGGACATTCGAGGAGCCGGTAATTTGTTGGGTGCTGAACAAAGCGGATTCATTTCAGAGATGGGCTTTGATATGTACCACAAAATTCTGGATGAGGCTGTGCGCGAACTCAAACACGAGGAATTTGCTCAACTCTTTGACTCTAAAGAAGAAGACATACAAAGCCGAGACTGCCAAATTGATACCCAGTTTGAGATGCTCATACCTTCTGATTATGTCCCACACACGGCCGAACGCTTGAGCCTGTATTCCGAGCTTTCCAATGTCAATACGGAAGTGGAGTTGACTGAGTTTGCCGCGCAATTGAAAGATCGATTTGGGCGATTACCAGAGCCCGTTCTGGCTCTGTTGGATACCGTTCGTTTGAAATGGGCGGGAAAGCGATTGGGTTTGGAAAAAATCAGTCTGATCAACGGGAAAATGCGTTGCTTCTTTCCTCAGGATCCGTTGGCTGCCGTGTATCAAAGCGAGGCCTTCATTTCCTTGATGGGCTTTGTGGCTCAACACGCCCAGAAGTTCAATGCCAAGCAAACTGATAAGGCTTTCATTGTGGAGGCCTTAGGTGTGAACACGGTCTTTGAAGCTCTATATGTATTAGGGGATTGGGACGTGTTTCGAAAGGGATAAAAAAAGCGGCCTTCGGGCCGCTTTCTTAATTTTTCATGATTCATCCCCGGCTAATTTTAAAATCTGTTTTAAAGTGATTCACCTTATGCATTCTCATTGGACGCATTTAATTAGAGGGTGATTGGCAAGCGTGTGGTGCTACATGGTGATGGTGACAATGCACATCTTCTACATGATGAGAGTGATTATTTTCAGGTCCATGA
>JALRLA010000089.1 GCA_023254645.1 Bacteroidia bacterium | reverse complement strand
GAACAGAATGAACCTATTGGTTCTAAAATTGTAAGTGTAGAGCATTCATGGATAATTCCTCCCAACCCAATACTCCTAAGCCCAGTGGCAATGGGTTTCGTTTTAATCCCTATTGGATTTACGGCATACTATTTCTGGTTTTCCTAGCCATCAGCATCTTTCCCCGCAGCGCTGGTCAGAGTTCCAATTGGAACGAGGTCCGGGACATGGTTGTGCAGGGCGATGTCAAGAAAATGGTTTTGGTCAACGACCGTTTCCTCGAAGTTTTTTTGACACGAGATGCCAGTCAGCAAAGTCGCTACAAAAAGAACAAGTCCAACCAAGACCTACTCGGTTCAACTGAGCCCAACTTCAGCTTTGAAATTGAAAAAGGCTACTTCAACCAAGAAGTAGAAAACCTCAAAAAGGAGTTGGCCAAGAAAAAAGCCGCTGGTGAAACCGCTATCGGGCCCAACGATTTGGTCATCGCATACGAATCGCACAGCGACATCTTTGGTGAGCTCTTTCAGTGGGTATTCTTCATTGCCATTTTCTTGCTCATCAGCAACATGTTCTTTCGCCGTATGGGCGGAGGCGCTGGTGGTGGCGGAGGAGGAAACATCTTCTCCATTGGCCGTGCCCGTGCTCAGTTGTTTGATAAAGACACCAAGGTGAATGTCACCTTCAAGGATGTAGCCGGTTTGGAAGAAGCCAAAGAAGAGGTCATGGAGGTCGTAGACTTTCTGCAGCACCCCAAAAAATACACTAGCCTGGGAGGTAAAATCCCCAAAGGTGTGTTGTTGGTAGGCCCTCCAGGTACAGGTAAAACATTGTTGGCCAAAGCTGTGGCCGGTGAAGCGGGCGTTCCTTTCTTCTCATTAAGCGGTTCTGATTTCGTTGAAATGTTTGTGGGCGTAGGAGCCAGTCGCGTTCGCGATTTGTTCAAACAAGCCAAAGAGAAATCTCCTGCCATCATTTTCATTGACGAGATTGATGCCATCGGTCGTGCCCGAGGCAAGAACAATTACCAAGGCTCTAACGACGAGCGTGAGAATACGCTGAACCAATTGCTGGCCGAAATGGACGGCTTTGGCACAGATTCAGGAGTCATCATTATGGCGGCCACCAACCGCGCTGAGATATTGGACAGTGCCTTGTTGCGACCCGGTCGTGTCGATCGACAGATCTCGGTTGATCGTCCTGATATTGTAGGACGTGAGCACATCTTTAAGGTGCACTTGACCCCTCTGACCAAGCTCAACGCCGATGTTGACGCCCATAAATTGGCGGCTCAGACTCCCGGGTTTGCGGGAGCTGAAATCGCAAACGTATGCAACGAAGCCGCTTTGATTGCCGCTAGAAAAGGCAAGGAAGAAGTTGATATGGGTGATTTCCAAGACGCCATCGACCGTGTCATAGGTGGATTGGAGAAGAAGAACAAAATCATCTCTCCTGAAGAAAAATCCATCGTGGCTTACCACGAAGCCGGCCATGCCATTGCGGGTTGGTTCTTGGAACACGCCGACCCCTTGTTGAAGGTATCGATTGTTCCCCGTGGAGTAGCCGCCTTGGGTTACGCCCAATACTTGCCCAAAGAGCAATATTTGTATCGCACGGAGCAATTGCTGGACTCCATGTGCATGACATTGGGTGGTCGTGCGGCAGAGCAAATCTTCTTCGGTAAGATTTCTACCGGTGCCCAAAACGATCTGGAACGCATCACCAAACTCGCGTACAGCATGATTACCATGTACGGTATGAGCGAAAAGGTAGGTCAGGTCAGTTTCTATGATCCGCAGGGCGAATACGGATACCAGCGCCCTTATTCAGAGGTCACCGCTCAGATGATCGACGAAGAGGTTCGCCGTTTGATCAACGAAGCCTATGCCCGTACCATCGCTTTGTTGACCGAGAAGAAGAACGAAGTGGAAACCGTGGCCAAAGAGCTGCTTGAAAAGGAAATCATCTTCAAAGCCGACATCGAGCGTCTTATTGGACAACGCCCTTATGATCCTGTAGTCATTGAGGAGCCTGAAACCCCTGCCGTAGAAGCTAGTGTTGAAACCACCGAAGAAGAGCCAGCC
>JALRLA010000033.1 GCA_023254645.1 Bacteroidia bacterium | reverse complement strand
CGCAGGTTCGAATCCTGTCTCCCCGACCAAAAACCCTGGAGAATTCCAGGGTTTTTTTATTCCCCCTCCTCTATATTCCTGTCTCAATCCTTACGCACAAAGGCTATTTTTGTCCAACATGAAGCGTGTTTTGTTTGTTTGCTTGGGAAACATTTGCAGAAGTCCCTTGGCTGAAGGCCTGTTCAAAGAGACCATCGAAGAACGAAACCTTGGCCACGAATTCGAAGTTGATTCTTGTGGAACCAACGGCCTACACGATGGAGAGTCGCCAGACATTCGAACCCGCAACAACGCCCGCAAACACGGCTTGCAATTGAACCATCAAAGCAGGCAAATCACGCCTAGTGACTTTGAGTATTTCGACCACATCTATGTCATGGACGAGAATAATTTGCGCACTGTTCGTGGGCTGTGCCCAGCCGAGTTCGAATTCAAAATTCAAAAAATTCGAAACTTTGATTCCATCCAAACAGGTAGCGATGTAGAAGACCCCTGGTACGGAGGTGACGACGGCTTTGAAACCACCTATCAAACTTTATTGCGTTGTACCCGTTCGCTGGCTGATGAACTCCTCACCAATCGTGGATAACTGGCCCCATAAGATCGTCGTCTGAAAAGCTAATTTTGATAGCCTCTCATGTCATTCCTGCTTGACCCTAAGTACTGGAAGATTGCCTTTCAGTTTACAGAATCAGACCTGATTCCCGCTCTACTGTTCGCTCTAGCAGTTATATTGCTACTTTGGTGGTTTTTACTGGTGTGCCACCGAGTCATCATTCCCAAACCCAGCAAAAAACAACCCGAATTACCCGAGCCTCAGGGTCCATTCCCTCCTGTCTCAATCGTGGTTTCAGCTCACAATGAATACCAAAATCTGGAGCAGAACCTAGACAGTTGGCTGCAGCAAGACTACCCTGAATTTGAAGTGGTGGTCATCGATGATCGAAGCACCGACGACAGCCACCTAGTCTTGCTTAGAAAATCTCAAGAAGACGCGAAGCTGAAAATCGTTCATCTCGATCCCGATTACGTTCGAAACGGAGGAAAGAAACTCGCCCTAACTTTGGGTTTTAAAAAGGCACAATTTCACAATTTCATATTGACCGATGCCGATTGCCAACCTGCCTCTGATCAGTGGTTGAAGCACATGTGTCAAGAATTCAAGCCGGGCATAGACCTGGTCATTGCCCCTTCGCCCCTTCGCGTTAAACCTGGTTTTTTGGGCGGGGTAATTCACTTTGAAACGCTCTTGACTCATCTGCATTTCCTGGGTTGGGCATTGAGACGATCACCCTATATGGGGTTGGGTCGCAACTTGGCCTATACACGTCAAGCTTACGACCGGGTCGGTGGATTTTCCGAACATCATCACATCCCTGCAGGTGACGATGATTTGTTTGTCCAATCCACATCAAATGACTCAAACACCGCTGTGGTCTTGCGTTCAGAGGCCTTTACCAGCAGCCCGGGCGCACGAAATTGGAAGGCCTACACCAAACAAAAAATGAGGCACCTATGGGTGGGCAAAATGTATCCCTCTTCGGTGGGCCGAAAGCTCAGTCTATTCCCGCTTTCACAGTTGGCACTGTTTGTCAGCCTCATTTTTTGGTGGGTTCAGTCAGCCGGCTGGGTATATCCTGCTTTGGCGACTATTCTATCCTTCACTAGCCTCTGGATCATCTTTCACCGCAAAGGCAAACAATTGGGCATGACTCAATTCAATCGCCTGTTCCCCATTCACTTAGCCTTCTACTCGCTTTGGTATTTGTACATGGGTGTCCGGGTATTTTTTACACGCAGAATCGTATGGTAGGACCTGAAATCATATCAACGTATTTCCCTTTTTCAGAAAAGCAGCTTTCTCAGATCGACCAATTGTTCGATTTGTACAGTTTT
>JALRLA010000027.1 GCA_023254645.1 Bacteroidia bacterium | reverse complement strand
CCCGCTACTTTCAAGATGATGTCTTTGGGAGCCGCCCATCCGCTGAGTTTGCCCGTCAATTTCACGCCGATCAACTTGGGCCACTTGAGCTCCCAAGGCAATCCGGCCATGACGTCGCAAGCATCTGCACCACCAACACCGATGGCGACCATACCCAAACCGCCAGCATTCACCGTGTGGCTATCGGTTCCGATCATCATGCCTCCAGGGAATGCGTAGTTTTCCAACACAACCTGGTGAATGATTCCCGCACCGGGCTTCCAAAAGCCGATGCCGTATTTATTGGAAACAGAGGCCAAGAAATTGTAAACCTCTTTGCTCTCTTCGTTGGCAATGGCTAAATCTTTATCAGCGCCGACTTGGGCAGTGATCAAGTGATCGCAATGAACCGTAGAGGGAACCGCCACTTTGGGGCGACCGGCTTGCATGAATTGGAGCAAGGCCATCTGTGCGGTGGCGTCTTGCATGGCCACGCGATCAGGTGCAAAATCAACGTAATCGTTGCCGCGTTGGTAGGCGGCACCTACGGGATTCTCCCACAAGTGGTTGTAGAGGATTTTTTCCGTCAAGGTCAAGGGGCGGCCCAACAATTGGCGGGCGGCTTGAACGCGCTCCGGCATGCGGGCGTATACGTTTTGGATTAAGTCTAAATCAAAGGCCATGTCTCTATTTTCCAATTTGCTGGGGCAAATTTCGGGTTTTTTTCCCGCATTCTGTGGCCCTTTCTGCATCTTTGTGTCATGAGCGAAGGGCGCATCATATTGGGCATTGATCCGGGTACCAACTTGCTGGGTTACGGCATCATTCGGGCCGACGGCAAAAAGGCCGAGTTGCTCACCCTGGGTGTGCTGCGCTTAGGGAAAATTGAGGATCACGGCCAAAAGCTCTTTCACATTTTTGAACGCATCGTACAACTGGTCGAAGGGTTTGAAGTCACCGAAGTGGCGATTGAGGCACCGTTTTACGGGAAGAATGTTCAGAGTATGCTCAAGTTGGGTCGGGCTCAGGGAGTGGCTATTGCGGCGGCCATTTCCAAGCAATTGCCGGTCTTTGAGTATGTGCCTCGCAAAATCAAGCAGTCAATAGCCGGCAATGGAAATGCATCCAAGGAGCAAGTATTGGCCATTCTGACCGCCGAGTTCAAGTTCGAACAGCGGCCTGAGACCCTCGATGCTTCAGATGGTTTGGCGGCAGCACTGTGCCATTTATACCAATTCAGTCCCCGTAAGTTCGGAGAGAACAAAAGCGGTCAAGCGACCGGTAGCGGTCGAGGCAAATCAAAAGGTTCGTCTTGGGCACAATTTCTCAAAGACAACCCCGATAAATTGGGTTAATTAACCCAGAGGGGCAGGCGTTGGCCTCGCTCATCCATGCAGAAATAGAATCCGGGTTTTGCGGGTTATTTCCTTACATGCGCTCTACCGCGTCAATGCCCAATACGGCCAAGCCGTTCTTTAAGACATTGGCGGTCATCTGGGCCATCTTCAAGCGGCGCATCATAAGGCCAGCATCAGGTTCCTTCAAGAAGCTATGCTCGTTGTATACGCGGTTGAAGGCCTTGGCCAAATCCAATAAGAATTGGGCGACCAAAGCAGGGGAGTATTGTTCGCAAGCCTGAGAAACCGAACTGGGAAACTGAGCCAATACCTTCAATAAGGCGGTTTCCGTTTCTGAAAGGGCGAGTTGGGTATCTGTGGCTTCGTTCCAATTGGATGGTGCCGAACGCAAGATGCTGCGAATGCGCGCGTGGCTGTATTGCACGAATGGACCTGTATCTCCTTGGAAATCGATGCTTTCAGCAGGGTTGAACAGCATGCGTTTTTTGGGATCTACCTTCAAGATGAAAAACTTCAAGGCCGATAAGGCCAGGGTTTCGTAGAGGGCGTTCAATTCTTCCTGAGGCAGGCCATAGGTTTTGCCCAAAGCTTCAGTGGTTTCACGAGCGGCGTCAACCATTTCTTGGAGCAGATCGTCGGCATCGACCACCGTGCCCTCACGGCTCTTCATTTTTCCAGATGGAAGGTCGACCATTCCGTACGAAGCATGGTACATACCTGAAGCATAAGCGCGGCCCAATCTTTCCATGATCAGGAACAATACTTTGAAGTGGTAGTCTTGTTCATTGCCAACCAC
>JALRLA010000023.1 GCA_023254645.1 Bacteroidia bacterium | reverse complement strand
GTTATGCCTGGTGATAACATCTCCATCACTGTAGAGCTGATCCAGCCTATCGCTTTGGAGAAGAACTTGCGTTTCGCTATCCGTGAGGGTGGTCGTACCGTAGGTGCTGGTCAGGTAACTGAGATTATTGAATAATAGCATAAGCTATATATGAGGGGAGGGGCTTCGTGCCTCTCCTTTCTTACGGGCATAGTTCAATGGTAGAATAGCGGTCTCCAAAACCGTTGATCAGGGTTCGAATCCTTGTGCCCGTGCTAATAAAAGCGCGATGTTTGGTAGACTATCAAATTACTTTCAAGAGACCAAGGACGAGTTAGTAAACAAGGTTTCTTGGCCTACTTGGACTGAACTCCGTGAGAGTACCTGGATTGTGATTGTGGCATCAATCATCCTGGCACTCATCATTTGGGGTATGGACTCTGGTCTGGGTACTGTATTGACCCAGTTCTACAAACTTTTTAATTAATCCTATGACAACCCCGGCAGAAGAGAGACATAAGTGGTACGTAGTTCGTGCAATTACCGGTCAAGAAAAGAAGGTAAAGCACAACATTGAAGTCGAGCTAGAGCGCGACGGCAAGTTGGACTATGTTCCTGAAATCCTCATTCCGACCGAAAAGGTATATCAGGTAAAAAACGGCAAAAAGGTAATCAAGGAGCGCAATGCATTCCCAGGTTATATTTTGATTAATGCTGATTTTTCTGATCCTGAAATCATGCCCTTGATTCGCAGCGTCTCTGGCGTTGTGGGATTTTTGGGTTCCAAAGACCAACCGGTTCCTCTCCGTCCCAACGAATTGACTCGCATTTTAGGTACTGCCGACGAGTTGAGTGACGTAGAAGTAGGCTCAGATGAGCAGTACTTGGTAGGAGAGGCTGTGAAAGTCATTGATGGTCCTTTCAATGAATTTGATGGGGTCATCGAAGAAGTGAATGAGGAAAAGCGTAAGTTGAAGGTGATGGTGAAAATTTTCGGTCGCCGCACTCCGCTTGAACTCAATTACAACCAAGTACAAAAATTGTAACGTAACAGTATAATGGCAAAAGAAGTATCAGGTTTTGTAAAGCTCCAAGTAAAAGGTGGTACGGCTAACCCCGCACCTCCAATTGGTCCCGCACTAGGTGCAAAAGGGGTCAATATCATGGACTTTTGCAAACAATTCAACGCTCGTACACAAGACCAAATGGGTAAGGTTTTGCCTGTGGTGATCACGGTTTATTCCGATAAATCGTTCGATTTCATCATCAAAACTCCTCCAGTGGCAGTACAGATTTTGGAAGCAACCAAGATCAAAAAAGGTTCGGCTGAATCTAATCGCAAAAAAGTGGGTTCCATTTCTTGGGATCAAGTGCGCACCATCGCAGAGGCAAAAATGCCTGATTTGAATTGCTTTACCGTAGAATCTGCCATGAAAATGGTAGCTGGAACGGCTCGAAGCATGGGTGTGAATGTGGTTGGTGATTCACCATTTTAATTCTCTGAAATATGAAAGTTGGTAAGAAAAGAAAAGAAGCGCTTTCCAAGTACGACAATACTAAGTCCTACACTCTGTTGGAAGCTTGTGAGGTTTTGAAGACCATTTCAAGCACCAAGTTTGACAGTTCTGTGGACATTGACGTACGTTTGGGTGTTGATCCCCGCCAGGCCAATCAAATGGTTCGCGGTGTGGCTTCATTGCCCCATGGTTTGGGTAAAACTGTTCGCACTTTGGTTTTGTGTACTCCCGATAAAGAGGAAGAAGCCAAGGCAGCAGGTGCCGATCATGTGGGTTTGGACGAATACATTGATAAAATTGCCTCAGGTTGGACCGACATTGATATCATCATTGCCGTTCCTGCCGTTATGGCAAAGTTGGGCCGTTTGGGTAAAATCTTGGGTCCTCGTAACTTGATGCCTAACCCAAAGAGCGGTACCGTTACTTTGGAGGTGGGTAAAGCTGTAAACGAGGTAAAAGCCGGTAAAATTGACTTTAAAGTTGATAAAACCGGTATCATCCACACATCTGTAGGAAAGGTTTCCTTCGACGCAGATAAATTGAGTGAAAACGCATTGGAGTTGGTTCAAACCTTGCATCGTTTGAAGCCCAGCGCGGCAAAAGGTACATATTTCAAGAGCATCTTCTTGAGCAGTACTATGAGCCCCTCTGTTAATATTGACATTAAATCAATACAAGGAATCTAAACCATGGCTATGACAAAACTTGAAAAAGCTGCTGAAGTAGCTGAATTGGTTGACAAATTGAAGGCAAATGACTTCGTTTATTTGGCAAATACCGACGGTATGTCTGCCGGTGATACAAACTCTTTCCGTCGCATGTTGTTCCAAAATGGAGTCGAAATGCGAATGGTAAAGAACACCTTGTTGAAAATTGCCATGGAAGAAAGTGGTAAGGATTTTACTGATTTGTTTGACACCTTAAAGGGCACCACTTGTGTGATGTTCTCTGCTGTTCAAAAAGCTCCAGCAAAGGCCTTGTCTGATTTCCGTGGGAAGGCTGATATGCCTTCTTTGAAAGGTGCTTGGATCGACAACGGTGTATTCGTTGGCGATGATAAACTGAAAGAATTGTTGTCTCTGAAGACACGCGAGGAATTGATTGGCGACGTAATTGGA
>JALRLA010000332.1 GCA_023254645.1 Bacteroidia bacterium | reverse complement strand
ATTCCCTGGAATTACCTGCAGCGCATTGACTACTTGGAGTTTGAAATCAACTTTATGATCAAGGAGACGGCTCAGGTGGTGAGCTTTGCCACCAGTGGCATGAGAGACGAAGAGGCCGAGGCCTTGAAGCAGTACATGAGCGACATGTTGGCCCAGCGCGAAGCAGAGGGTTAATATTGCCTTCGCTATTGTAGTTTTGTAGGCCATGGCCTTTACCCCTGCTTTTGATTTTGTTGAAGAACTGAAATGGCGCGGTCTCATGCACGACATGATTCCGGGTACCGATGATTTGTTGAAATCTGAGCGCGTCAAGGCCTACATCGGGTTTGACCCTACGGCCGACAGCTTGCACATCGGCAACTTGGTGCCCATTACCCTCTTGGTTCACTTTCAACGCGCGGGTCACATTCCCGTGGCTTTGGTGGGCGGCGCTACCGGCATGGTGGGCGATCCCAGCGGCAAGAGCGCCGAGCGCAATTTGCTCGATTTGGAGACCTTGAACCGCAACTTGGAAGGCCAGAAGGCCCAGTTGATGAAGTTCTTGGACTTTTCTTCTTCTGATAACGCGGCCATGATGGTCAACAACTACGACTGGTTCAAGGACTGGTCCTTCTTGGACTTCATTCGCGATGTTGGCAAGCACATCACCGTCTCCTACATGATGGGCAAAGACTCGGTGAAAAATCGCCTCGAAGCCGGCGGGTTATCTTTCACCGAATTCTCCTACCAACTCGTACAGGGTTATGACTTCGCGCACCTTTACAAGACCGAAGGTGTGAAACTTCAAATGGGCGGAAGCGATCAGTGGGGCAACATCACCACGGGAACGGAATTGATTCGCCGAATGCACGGGGGCGAGGCTTATGCCTTGACCGCTCCTTTGATCACCAAGAGCGATGGAACCAAATTCGGAAAGAGCGAAGGTGGCAACGTGTGGTTGGACCCCAAGCGCACCTCTCCCTATGCTTTCTACCAGTTCTGGTTGAATGTGGCCGACGAAGACGCGGTTCGCTTTATCAAAATTTACTCCTTGAAAACCCGGGCGGAAATCGAGGCCTTGATTGCCGAACACACGGGCCAAGAATACCTGCGCAGTTTGCAAAAGGCCTTAGCCGAAGAAATGACGGTTCGCGTTCACGGGCAGCACGAGCTGGACATGGCTTTGAAAGCCACAACGGTGTTCTTTGGCAACGGAAGCGCCGACGATTTGCTGGCCTTAGATGCCCCTACATTGGAGGGTGCTTTCCAAGGTCTGGAAACCTACCAGATTTCAGCTTCGGCTCTTCAGGCAGGTGTTCCCGTTTTGGATTTGTTGGCCGTTGATACCCCCATTTTCCCCAGTAAGGGCGAGGCCCGCAAGATGATTGCCGCTTCTGGATTTAGTTTCAACAAGAACAAGTTCACCGACCCCAACGCTGCGGTGGGCGCTGATCTGCTCTTGCACGGCCGTTACGTGCTGGCCCAAAAAGGCAAGAAAAACTACTA
>JALRLA010000312.1 GCA_023254645.1 Bacteroidia bacterium | reverse complement strand
CCTGGGCAAATCAAATTGATCAGGAAGTTCTCGGCCAACATTACTGTTTTGTATGATGGCGATGCCGCCGGTATCAAGGCTTCATTGAGGGGTATTGATTTGCTGCTGGCCGAGTCTTTGAATGTCAAAGTGGTAGCCCTGCCCCAAGGAGAGGACCCTGATTCTTTTTGTCAGAAATTGGGTGGAGAGGCCTTTGGGGAATACATCAAAGAGGAAGCCCAGAATTTCATCTTCTTTAAAGCCCAACTGTTGTTGGATCAAGCCGCCGGTGATCCTATCAAAAAAAGCGAAGCCATCAAAGACGTTTTGCAATCCGTTTCCTTGATCTCTGACAGTATCAAGCGATCTGTATTGACTCGTCAATTGGCGGCCATTTGTCAAGTGGAAGAGGCGGTGTTGACCCAGGAATTGGGTCTGTTGCTGCGCAAATCGTTGCGAGACGATAAGAATAGCGATGCCTTGGTCAAGCAGGCGGGTTCTCTGCTGGGCCAAGGTGCTTGGGTCTTGCCCGAAGATGCTTTTTCGGAACGTCATCAAGAGGCCGCCTTATTCCGATTGTTCCTGCTGTATGGCAACCAAGAGCTCAAATCTGGGCAGTCGGTATTGGATTACACACTGGATTCCATTTTGGATGGAGAAGAGGCAAAAGATCAGTTGGGGGATTTGTTGAAGACAGAACTCTTTCAACGAATCTGGACCGATATGTTGAGCTTCAGGGTACGAAACAAAGACACAGAATCGGCGAATCGTTGGCCAGAACCGTCATTTTACATTCATCACGAGGAAGCGCAGGTGTCTGCCTGGGCTGCCGATGTGCTGTCTCGACAGTATGTCTTGTCGCCCACTTTCGAAGAACATTACATCTACATCAAAGAAGAATCAGATTCTGTTCAAATTGTGCATTCCATTGAAGCCATAGTGGCCAATTGGAAGCGCATCAAAGTGGAAAAAGATATCCAAGAAGCATTGTTCATGCTCGAGACTGCTGAAGGCGAGGAGCAGGAGCATCTCATGAGTTATTTGTTACATTTGAACGGGATCAAGTTGAACATTTCCAAATCCATGGGAACGGCCCTTAGTGGCACTGGATTTGGAAACAAACCCACTCAAGCATGAGAACATTTGCATTATTCGGAGCCTTTTCACTGTTTTTGATCGGATGGAGTTACTGGGACGCCAACTACCGACACAACAAAAGGGAGTCAGGTGACCCCATGCACACTCCCGTGGTGATCAAAGGTGATAGTCTGTACTATGATAGCTTGACCTTGCCTTTGAATGCAGTACCCAAGGCTCGTGATATTTACACCGTCTCCAAAACGGTATTGGATACTTGGGCTCACATGTTCATCGTCTTAAAAATTGAAGAAAGTGGAACAGATGGGCACTTGTCCAAATACGGGCGCCTATACAACAATTTGGTGGGCATGCGATTTCCCAAACGACGTCCAACTACGGCCATAGGGAAAAGTCCGACCGGATATGCGATTTTTCGCCATTGGTGGGACTGTGTTCTTGATTTCGATTACTTTCTCGAAGACCATCTGAAGCGGTTTCAAAAACGAAAAGGAAGGGCCCCAAAAACGGAAATGGAGTTTGTCAACTTCATTTTCAAGGGCTACAATGGCCACAATGCCTGGTTAGAAGACGTTGATTGGTTGTTGCGTAACATCAACTATGAGCCCGATTCCGGGTTTTGAGGGTTTCTTGAAGAGCCCACCCAAAGGCCAGGACAAAACAAAGGCCATTGAGGGCAAAAGCGCTGGAATAGCCCAGGCCACGAGTGACCAAAAATCCGGCGGCCAATCCCCCTATTATAATTCCTGTCTCTAAGGCCATGAACAACATGGCGGTGGCAGAACCCCTGTTTTCTTTAGAACTCAAGTCGCTGCTCCAAGCAAACAAGGCGGGGGCATTGAATCCTTGGCCCAAGCCGTACAATATGGCTCCAGCCCAGAATCCCCATGAGTTGCTGACTCCGATTAAAACGGCCATAGACAAGATTTGAAATCCAGTTCCTATCGCCACTGAAAGCGGGCGTCCAAAACGATCGCTGATGGTTCCGCTGATCAATCGTACGAATAAGGATGCAGCGATGTACAGAGACAAAAACAATCCTTTGTTGTCAAACCCCCGAAATTCGGTGTAATCGGGCATGATGGTCAATACAGATCCTAGGCTAACACAGACCAACAACATGAGAACAGCCGGCAAAAAGCTCTCGCGGTGAAGCCAACGAGAAATCTTGAACTCCAATGGGCGGGGTTCCGCACTTTTGAAGGTCTCGGGTAGACGGGAGAATAAGAGCAAGGCCAAAAGAGCAGAAAGAGCCGTGGCAGTGTAAATCCCGTCTCGGCCAAAGTCGGCGACAATCCATGCGCCTACGCCATAACCGATAGAGGTGCCGGCGTTGTTGAATAGACCCAGCCAGCCCATGGCTTTGCCTCGTTGATTAGGATCAACTACATCTCCCGCATAGGCGACAAATCCAGTGGGGGTAAATCCCGTTGAGAAACCGTGAATCATGCGAATCATAAAAAAGAACCAAACGGTTCCGCTAAAGGGATACAACAGGCCGGCCAAGATGCAAAACAGCGTACCTGCGATTAGCGCCCATTTTCGGCCCCATTGATCGGTTATGTAGCCGCTCAATGGCCTGGATACCAAGGCTGACAATGAGAAAACGGGTATGATCAATCCAAGATAGTCTCCGCCACCCAGCTCTCTCAAATGGCTCGGCAATTCCGGCAATACCAAATTGAAGGAGACGAAAAACAGCAAGGCTCCTGTACTCAGCAGCCAAAAGGATGAGGGGAATCTAGACCCGGCCATGTCAGTACTGGGCTACCAGCGGCATTCTGCGGCCTTTTCCAAACGACTTTTTGCTCACTCGAACGATGGGAGGAGCCTGGTAGCGTTTGTATTCGGCTCCATTGATCATCTGCAAAACCTTGTTGACCGTATTCGGGTCATATCCATCGGCGATGATTTCTTGGGCTCCTTGTTGATCCTCGACATATTTTCGAATAATTTCGTCCAATATGCTGTAATCAGGCAAACTATCAGAGTCTTTCTGACCGGGCCTCAGCTCCGCACTGGGCGCCTTGGTGATGATGTGTTCAGGAATGATCTCGTTTTCGCGATTGATGTAGTGGGCAAGGGCGTAGACTTGTTGCTTGTATACGTCTCCCAACAAAGAAAGGCTGCCGCACAAATCGCCATACAGGGTCGAATAGCCCACGGCCAATTCGCTTTTATTGGATGTGTTCAACAGAATAGCTCCTGTCTTGTTGCTAGTGGCCATTAATAGCAAGCCTCGGGTGCGGGCTTGAAGGTTTTCTTCGGCCAAACCGAACGGGCTATCGCCAAAGACAGGCTCCAGTTGCTGCAGTAGCGTATTGTAAATGGGTGCGATGTCCAATTTCTTGTATTCATTGCCTAGGTTTTCGCTCAAGGCTACTGCATCTGATACGGAATGATCGGAGCTAAATTCACTGGGCATGAGCAATACCGTAACGTTTTCAGCACCCAAAGCTTCAACGGCCAAACACTGAACCACGGCCGAGTCAATACCGCCCGAAGCTCCCAAAGTGGCTTTCTGAAAGCCCATTTTGCGGAAATAGTCTTGCAATGCAAAAACCAGAGCTCGGTGCAACAGGGGAATGTCGTCCATTTCCAGGGGTAAGCCCAGTTGGCTCTCGGTTGTTAGGAGGCCAAAATTCAATTGAACATCAGCGCTGGCCTCTTCGAAGAAAGGCAATTGCACCAATACCTGGCCCCCATGACCCACCGCACGTGAGGCGCCGTCAAACAGAAGTTCGGTGTGGAATCCGACCTGATTGACATACAAGACAGGAAGACCAAATCGATTCAATTGTCCGGCGAATACCCGATTTCTCAAGCTTTGTTTTCCCAATTGAAAGGGTGAAGCCGAAGGATTGATAATGATTTCAGCCCCCAGATCTTTCAAACGCTGTCCTGGGCTAATTCGGTACTGAAAATCGTTGTATATATCCCAGAGGTCTTCGCAAATGGCTAAACCCAATTTGACTCCCTTGTACTCCACGATTTTGGTATCCTGGGCCGGTTCAAAATAGCGGT
>JALRLA010000303.1 GCA_023254645.1 Bacteroidia bacterium | reverse complement strand
GTCGCGCACCAACGTGGAAGAAATATAGCTGAGCTCAGGGGCCGATAAGACAAAAACGGTCTCCACCTCATTCCAAAGCGACTTGTTGAGTTGGGCAATGTGGGCTTCGTAATCAAAATCGGTCCCGTTGCGCAAGCCACGAACCAAGTACTTGGCTCCTTTGGTTTTGCAAAATTCGACCGTCAAGCCTTCGTAGCTATCGACTGTCAAGCGAGACTCACCCGGAAAGCAGGCTTTGACCCAAACCATGCGCTGTTCGGTGCTGAAAAGCGTCTTTTTGTTGCTATTCACCCCAATGGCCACAACTACTTCGTCAAAGAGGTCCAAAGCCCTGCGAACAATGTCTACATGGCCCAGTGTGATGGGGTCAAAAGTTCCAGCGAATACCGCGATGCGCTTGCTCATGCTTGAACGAAGATAGTAATTGTCGTGCTACCGTAGGTTCGGGTCTGCTCAGAGGGCTGAGCAAACTGAACTTGAGGCTTGTGTTCGATGAACAGCTTACCACCCGGTTTCAACCAAGGCAACAAGCGATCCGGCAAACTTTGAATGCCCGGCATGTCGTAAGGAGGATCGGCAAAAATCAAATCAAAGCTTTGCTCCGGGCTCCATTTCCACACATCTCCTTTAACAATCTGCAAAATGCCCAACAAGGGGTGCATGGCTTTTAGCTCTTTCAGGTTGGCGATGTTCTTTCCATCCCGATCCAGGGCCATAACCTCAGAGGCACCGCGAGAAACAAACTCGGCCGACATAATGCCCGAGCCGGCAAACAAATCCAAAACTCGAGCCCCTTCGATTAGGCCTTGGTTCTGCAAACTGTTGAACAAGGATTCCCTCACTCGGTCAGTCGAAGGCCTCACATGCGAGGCAAAGCGCGTAGGTATGCGCAAACTGCTCAGTTCCCCTCCGGTAATTCGCATGCGGCCAATTCTAGAAGAGGAGCCAAGAAATGGGAAAAAGGAACACTTTTGTTCGGGCCATAAACGGCTGACTGAGGGGCCGAACATATTCGAATGCCCATTCGATCGCCTTCGTTTTCCAACACCGTCTGGCGGTTTTCATCGGCCCAAACCACAAGGGCTATCTTACTGGGATGAACCTTTTCCATGTGAAAGGGCGCCAAAGCGAAATACAGCACCTCGGCATTGTTGGCCACGGGGTAGGAATTGGCTAGTAGCAGATCTCCTTCGTGGTAAACCATCACATGAGCCGTGTTTTCGTGAACCCAAACAAAACTTAAGCCCTCGGCTTGGCGAACCGCCATCTCGTTTGACCAATTTCTGTTTTGATCCAAGCGCTTGCTCAACGAAATCAGCCCACCTGCTAAATGCAGTTCATGATTTTCGCCCACAAAATGTAGGGACATAGAATCGCCTA
>JALRLA010000060.1 GCA_023254645.1 Bacteroidia bacterium | reverse complement strand
CCCCAGAACCCCTATACCCGTCACTTGAGTGAAGCCCAACTCAAATCCCTGCACGCCAGTGACATGGTGGCGCGCATCAAAGAATTGTGGAACCGCCCCTTCGATGTGGCCTACTACGGTCCGGCTAGCTCTAGCGATGTTCAAGACATGGTTGAGCGTGCGCATGCCGCTCCGGCTAGTTTCAGCCCCACGTTGAAAGCTTTCCCTGGCTGTTACGAGAACCCCGTGTATTCGGTTCAAACGCATACCGAACCGACGGTGTATTTTGTTCATTACAATATGGTTCGCGCCTTGTTGACTTGGTACAAAGCCGGTGATCACCTGCCCATGAGCTCGCTGGGAACCGTGCAGTTGTTCAACCAATATTTTGGTGGGGACATGAGCTCGGTGGTGTTCCAAAACATTCGCGAAGCCAAGGCCTTGGCCTACAGCTGCGGTGCACGGTACAATTGCAACGCCACCTACCCCGGCAACCTCTTGTTCAAGCAACCCGACTTTACCTATGCCCGCATGGGTACCCAAGCCGATAAGCTGCCCGATGCCATTCCAGCCATGAACGAATTGTTGCAGAGCCTGCCCTTGAACGACGAGGTCCTCAAAGGGGCTCGCAATGCGGTGATCAACCAAATCTCTACCGAGCGCATCGGCCGAAGCCAATACAACTCTTTGTACTGGAGTCTGGAAGACAACGGTGCTTCTTCAGACGAAGAGTTCACCCGTCCCCGCATGGAAACCCTGACCGAATTGAGCCCCTTGAACATGGCTGATTTGAACAGCTTCCACCAAATGCACATCGCTGGTAGCGCCGAGCATCCCTACGTGATTGGCGTTGTCGGATCCAAACGCAAAATCAGCAAGAAAGTCTTGAAGCCCTATGGCAAAGTCCAGACACTAAGCCTGGAAGACCTCTTCGCTTACTAAACAAAAAAGCCCGTTTCGAGCGGGCTTTTTTTTATGCGAGCAATTCGTCGTTTTTCAGTTCGTACTGGCTGAACAGGTCTTGGAGTTTGCCCCTGTCGAAATGGGCGCGCATGGCTTCCAAATGCCGCTCGTGGTGCATGTCGGTGCAAGCAAAGTCATACATGCCCGCTTTGAGCAAGCGCTCTGCAGTCTTTTGAACGTCGCGCCCGTAATAGGGGGTCAAGGACAAGAGGTTCAATTGGAACTCAAAGCCAAGGCCCTTCAGGTACTCGTAGTATTCAAAATCGCGGTGATAATAGCCATAGCGCTCGGGGTGAGCCAACACGGGTTCATACCCTTGAATTTGCATCTCAAAGCTGTAGCTTTCGACATGGTCGGGCTTTTGGATGTACGAAAACTCAACCAGCACCCGATCTCCCTCTAGGCGAAGCAAAGGCTGTTTGGCTTTCAAATTCGACAAAAACACATCGTCCATCATGTATTCGGCCGCGGCGTGAATCGACAGACTCATGCCCTGGGCCTCGATTGCCTGGGTCAATTTTTGTCTGGCCGCCTCGATGGTTTGGGCTGTGTTGGGATGGGTGTCGGCTATGATGTGCGGGCTGGCGTGAATGCGATCAAAACCCAATTCCTGCAAGCCGCG
>JALRLA010000022.1 GCA_023254645.1 Bacteroidia bacterium | reverse complement strand
AGATAGCATGCCGGCTAGCAGCTCGGTAGGCACAACCGCTGACGCCTTTGGGAATTACCCCATCTTCGGATACTTGGGCTTGGGCGATCGAGTGCAATATTCGGGTCAAACAACTTTGAACTTCCTCAGCATTCCCCTGGGAATGAGTTATCGCTTCGCTCCAAATGGAACCTGGCGTTGGATGGCTGATGTTCAATTGCAGGCCAACCGTATTTCTGTTCAGGGCGGTAAAACCTTGAACTACCATTATTTGACTTTGGAAGATTGGTCTCAGGATTCCTACAAATCGTGGTTCGCTTCTAGCCGATTGTCAGTTGGTATGGAAAGAGAACTCCGCAAAGGTTTGTCCTGGTCAGTCTCTGGAAATATGCAAGGAGCCTTGACTCCCTTGTATCAAAGCCGGTCGGCTGTAAAAGCCAACGCGTGGTCAGCGGGTTTGAGTACCCAATTGACCTGGTCTTTGAAAGGAGGCCGCCGATGAGAAAATTGTGTTTCATCATACCTAACTTGCTGGGCATGAGTAGGCTGGTAGTTTTGCTGCTTGCTTGTTCTTTCGGCAGTTGGGCCAAAGGGCAGGTGCTACAACCACTGGGGAATGGTGTACCCGGTAAGGTTGTAGCATCGTATGCCGCTGGCAACGAGTATGTTGTCTTGTTCGATGAAACGTCTACCCCCGATAACAATGACTTTACTGCCGCCACTTGGGACGGCGTTCACTGGACCTATTATCCCGGTTTGACGACCCCTGCATTGGTGGAGGGAACCCAAGGAACCTACAACTTTCACAGTGTCGTGCGCTATCACGATACCTTGTACGCTGCTGCCTATATAGCAGAAGCGGCTCAAGATGCCAGCAATGCCATCAGCCATTTGTACCGCTGGGATAAAACGGAGTGGGTTCAGGAGAGTAGCATAGCCTCGACCAATTATGGCATCATGGCCATGACCGTTTACGATGATAAACTCATTGTGGCGGGTCGATTCACTAACCAGGTGAACGGCGTTGACATTCAAAATATCGCGGCTTTTAACGGAACCACTTGGTCTTACCTGGGAAGCTCCAGCTCTGAACAGGGAACCGATGGAACCATCAAGAGTTTGCTCGTCTTGGGCAGTCGCTTGTACATCGCTGGTGATTTCCAATATTTCGCTAGTACCTATACCGGGAACATCGCTTATTACACGGCTTCGAACGGAGAATGGGGTGGTATAGGCTCACCCTTTAGCGGGGAGGTGTTGGATTTTGCTACGGTTGGCTCTGAGATTTATGCCTTGGGTCAGAGTGATGTAGCTGCTTACGAGATACGCAAGTTTGTAGGTACAGGATGGTCAGATCCATTGGGATTTGATACCTTCAACATCGCTGAGCCTCGCACCATAGCAGGAGCTCCTGGCTTCTTGATGATAGGTGGCCAATTTGAAAAAGGCGGCAATGGTTCCTCATTGATTCGATATGAATCTGGGGCATTTGCTTTGACTGGCAACCGCATATCTGGGACATTCCAACTCGGTCAACGAGGCGATGATGCCTTCATTTGGGGAGACTTTACCGAGCAAAACACAGGTATTCGCCACTTCTCCAATTTAGAGAATAGCGCAGGTAACTTGGTAGGCGATGTCTACTTCGATGCCAATTCCAGTTGCAGCAAAGAATCTTCTGAACCAGGCATTCCCTTCTGTCCTGTACGATTGGAAAACAAAGCAACGGCTGATGTCTACTTTGCCATCACCGATGAACAAGGCCATTTCTCGATTGCCTTGCCGGCGGGTGATTACCAGTTGACCTTGCAAGCCGGACGGTACCTGTATTCGGTGTGTTCGAACAATCAGACCACTCGAATTCGTCAGGGTTTGTATGCTTCGGCTAGTTTGGGTCACTACCAGCAGCCCAGCATTCAAGACTTGGAGGTTCATTTGGTTCCCGTTAGTCCTCGTATTTACAAGGCAGGTGAATCGGCTCGATTCCTGATGACGGTGGTCAATCACGGTTCCTCAAAACTCAGTGGTCCCACACTTCACTTGAATCACGATGCTTCCTTGACTCAATTGCAGAGCAATCCAAGCCCAAGCAATTACGATGGAACTCAGGCCGTATATACCTTGGTTGATCTTCCAGCTTTTGGCAGCCAAACCTATGAGGTTGAATTGACCTTAGCGGCTGACGCCGATCCCAATAATTTTAAGCCCGTTTCCCTTCATGTTGGAAGCTTCTTTACCAAAGACGACAAGTTCGCCGATGACAACAACGATACCCTGATGATGGGTCCTGCAGGTGGAGGCGATTTGCCACCTTCTGTCAGCAAAGAGAGCTTGGAGGGAACTGAAATTGATTACCGAAATACCA
>JALRLA010000318.1 GCA_023254645.1 Bacteroidia bacterium | reverse complement strand
ACGTTTTCCTTGGCTTCGATGGCCTGGTGCAAACCGTCAGAGTAACGGCGACCTTCCATGACACGACCCGTTTGTTCGTCGACAATTTTCACTTTGCCGTCTTGCAAAATGTACTCAATGTCGCGTTCGAATAGGGTATAGGCCTTCAGCAACTGTTGAACCGAATGAATGCGTTCACTCTTTTCTGAAAACTCCTGCATCAGGGTTTCTTTCATGCGCAACTTTTCGTCATCATTGCTGGCATTGCGCTCGATTTCCAACATGGAAGACCCCACGTCGGGTATGATGAAAAACTGCGGATCTTCGCCGTGGTGGGTAATGGTTTCAATACCCTTGTCGGTGAGATCTACGCTGTTGGTCTTTTCATCAATGGTGAAGTGCAAAGGAGCGTCAGCCAAAGGCATTTCCTTCTGCTGGTCTTGCAAATAGTAGTTTTCGGTCTTGGTTAAGATGCCACGAATACCGGCTTCGCCCAAGAATTTGATCAAGGCTTTGTTTTTGGGCAAGGCGCGGTGTGCGCGAAGCAAAGCCAATCCGCCTTCACCCTCTTTGTGCCCTGTGTTGCCTTCGCCTATCAGCTTTTTCGCCTCCACCAAGACTTGGTTGGCGTATTTCTTTTGGGCTTCAACGAGTGAGTGAATTCGGGGCTTCAAAAAGTCGAATTGTTGCACATCGCCCTTGGGAGTAGGGCCCGAAATGATCAAGGGTGTACGGGCATCGTCGATCAAAACCGAGTCAACCTCGTCAATGATGGCATAATGGTGCTTGCCTTGAACCAAATCGGAAGGGCTGTGCGCCATGTTGTCACGTAGGTAATCAAAGCCAAATTCGTTGTTTGTACCGTAGGTGATATCGGCTTGGTAGGCGCGTTTGCGTTCAGCGCTGTTGGGACGGTGGTATTCCAAACAATCAACGCTGAGGCCCAAGAAGTTGAATACTGGAGCATTCCATTCGGCGTCACGACGAGCCAGGTAATCGTTTACGGTTACCAAATGCACGCCTCGACCGCCCAAAGCGTTGAGGTAAGTAGGCAAGGTGCTCACTAGGGTTTTACCTTCACCGGTGGCCATCTCGGCAATTTTTCCGCGGTGCAGAGCGATACCGCCAATCAACTGAACATCGTAGTGAATCATGTTCCATTTGATCTGACCCCCAGCCGCTGTCCAGGAATTGCGGTAAACGGCTTTGTCGTTTTCGATGCGAACAAAGTCTTTTTGTGTAGCCAATTCTCGGTCTAAATCCAGGGCAGAAACGGCGATTTCTTCGTTTTCGCTGAATCGGCGTGCCGCATCTTTCATGACAGCGAAAGCCTCTGGAAGAATGTCGTTCAATACAGTTTCTAGTTGCTCGTCGCGCTCTTTTTCCAACTCGTCTTGTTGGGTGAAGAGTTCGTTGCGAGCATCGATGTCCCCTTCTGGGCAAGCATCAATGTCTTTTTTCAATTGCTCCAACTGCTGATCAATGCCCGACAAACGCTCAGCAATGGTGCTTTTGAAGCCCAGTGACTTTTGGCGCAGTTCATCGTGAGACAGGGATTGGTACGATTGGTAATGGGTATTGATCTGGGCAACGATAGGCTCCAGTTCTTTCAGGGCTTTCTCGGCATGACTGCCGCCCAGCATTTTTGTAATGGTTTGTAAAACAGATCCAAACATGGGTAATGTGCAAAAATAAGGCTTTGAACGCGACCCGTTGCGAAAAACGAGCCAATTGTGCGCATCGGGCAAATTGGCAGATTTACCTGCTCAGATAGTGAAAAATGGGGCTTTGAAAATTCTTCTCTGACAGATTGGCTCATCTCAAAACCTTTACGACCCGATTTTGTTTAAGTTTTGTGTTTAGAAAAGTATCGCTTTTGGTTCTGGCCCTTATGCTCGGACATCAATCCCTGCAAGCCCAAAATGGAATTGTACTTCAAGGGGAAATCAAAGACGCTCAAACGGGAAATCCGGTGTCATTTGTGACCGTTAAAGCCAATGGTGGAGTGCAGGAAGCCGTCAGTGATAGCTTGGGCTTGTTTAAAATTGGACCTCTTGAGCCTGGCTTTTACCGACTCGAAGCCAGTCGTTCAGGTTACGCAAGCGTGACGGTAGCGGAAGCACTTTACACATACGATAAGAATGCCCCTATTGAGATTCAAATGGAGTCTTTGGCTGAGAGTGTAGGAACAGTAGCCATTACCCGCTCAGGTTTGCAAAAGCGCAGCGCGGAGAGCCCGGTGAGTAGTCAGCAGCTCAGCATTCGAGAAATCGAGCGAAATCCTGGTGGTAACCGCGACATTTCCAAGATTGTGCAATCCCTGCCCGGGGTGATTTCCGTTCCCGGATTTCGCAACGATGTGATCATACGAGGCGGCGCTCCCGCAGAGAATAAGTTCTATTTGGATGGTTTTGAAATTCCCATCATCAACCACTTCCAAACCCAGGGCAGCACCGGAGGCC
>JALRLA010000141.1 GCA_023254645.1 Bacteroidia bacterium | reverse complement strand
TCGGGGCGTTTTTTATGCTTCGGCTGATAAGGAGACAATCTCAGGTTCGTCTTTTTCAACGACCAGGTTCTCGATGATGAACTCTTGGCGATCAGGGGTGTTTTTGCCCATGTAGTAGCTCAAGATTTTCTCGATAGAAGCGTCTTCCTTCAGAATGACGGGTTCCAAACGTATATCCTCGCCAATGAAGCGGGCAAATTCTTCAGGCGAAATTTCGCCCAATCCCTTGAATCGGGTAATCTCGGGTTTGCTGCCCAGTTTGACAATGGCATCTCGACGCTCTTGCTCGCTGTAGCAGTAGATGGTTTCCTTTTTGTTTCGAACGCGGAAAAGCGGGGTTTGCAGGATGAAAAGGTGACCATTTCGTACCAAGTCTGGGAAAAACTGCAAAAAGAAGGTCATCATCAACAGGCGAATGTGCATACCGTCGACATCGGCATCGGTGGCTAGAACGATTCGGTTGTAGCGCAAATCATCCATGCTCTCTTCGATGTTCAGAGCGTGTTGAAGCAAGTTGAACTCTTCGTTTTCGTATACCACCTTCTTTTTTAGACCGTAGCAATTCAATGGTTTGCCTCGCAGAGAAAAGACCGCTTGCAAATTGGGGTTGCGGCTTTTGGTGATGCTACCCGATGCACTGTCACCCTCCGTGATGAACAAGGTGGTGTCGAAGCGGTCGTCGTTTTTGACATCGGCCAAATGAACCCGGCAATCGCGCAATTTCTTGTTGTGCAGATTGGCTCGTTTGGCTCGCTCTTTGGCCAATTTTTGAACCCCTGCCATGTCCTTGCGCTCCCGCTCATTCTGAAGAATTTTCTTGAGCAGAGCGTCAGCTACGGGCTGGTTTTGGTACAGGTAATCGTCAACTTGTTTTTTGACAAATTCCATCACCGCCACTTTGATCGACGGGCCTTCGGGGCCCATGTCGGCACTACCCAATTTGGTTTTGGTTTGGCTCTCGAACACCGGTTCCATCACTCGGATGGAAATGGCGGCCGAGATAGAGCCTCTGATGTCGGTGGCGTCAAAGTCTTTCTTGAAGTGCTCGCGAATGGTTTTCACGAAGGCCTCGCGAAAGGCTTGCAAGTGGGTTCCTCCCTGGGTGGTGTACTGGCCGTTGACGAAGGAGTAGTATTCTTCGCCATAAGCTTGGGTATGGGTAAAGGCAATTTCAATGTCTTCGCCCTTGGCGTGAATGACCGGATATAAAGCATCTTCGGCGGTTACTTTGGTTTCCAGAAGGTCCAGCAATCCGCGGCGAGACGCGAAGCTCTCCCCGTTGTACTTGATGGTCAGAGCTGAATTCAGGTAGGTATAGTTCTTGACCTGTTCCCGCAGGTAGTCGCTGATAAAGCGGTAATTCTTGAATATGCTAGGATCAGGTTCGAATTCGATGTAGGTGCCGTTGGGTTCTGAGCTGTCGCTAGCAGGAGCATCGACAGTGAGTTCCCCGCGGTGAAATTCAGCGCGTTTGCTCTTTCCATCTCGAAAACTCTGAACGACAAAGTGGGTACTCAAGGCATTAACCGCCTTGGTTCCAACACCGTTCAAGCCCACTGATTTTTGAAAGGCTTTGGAATCGTATTTGCCGCCGGTGTTGATTTTGGATACGCAGTCGATCACTTTGCCCAAGGGAATGCCTCGGCCGAAATCGCGTATGTACACTTTCTTGTCGTCAATGCGAATGTCTATGCGCTTGCCATGGCCCATGACGTGTTCGTCGATGCTGTTGTCCAGAATCTCCTTGACCAAGACATAGATGCCATCATCACCGGCCGTCCCATCGCCCAGTTTACCGATGTACATACCAGGTCGTAACCGGATGTGTTCTTTCCAGTCCAGACTTCGTATCTCGTCTTCGGTATACTTGACAGTTTCACTCATGGTGAACAAACTTACCCCATGCAAGTGGGAAGATATGTACGAGTTTTTCACACCTGAATAGGGGCTTGGGTTGTATTTTTGGGCCATGAATCAATGGCGTTTATCCTTAGTGGTTTTGCTCGTTTTGTCAGCTTGTCAAAGCAAGGTCGATCAAGCCTATTCTCAATTGAAATGGGTCGAAGGCTATTTGCCGAACCCGCAGACCTCGGTTTTGGACATCAAAGCCATTGAGTCGGATCAAGAGCGTAAGCAGGCCTTGAGATTGTTGGACTCGCTTTCTGAGTTTCGTAACGAGAGTCTGGCCGATCAAATGTGGCAAGTCTATCAGTTGAATCCCGCTCACCAGCGCGCCCATCAATTGGCTGAACTGGCCATCGCTACCGCTGAGTCTCGTGGTCAGTTTGGAAGATCAGGTCTATGGGCTCTGGAATATGCAACAAACGGTCAAAAAGCCCAAGTAGATCGATTGTACATGCGTGCAGCTGCCGCTTTTGAGCAAGTGGGGGATTACGGAAATCAATTGCGCTGTCTTGACAGTGCCTCGCGCTTGAGTGCCGATAGCAATGTTCGCGCCAGCAGCCGTGTCGTGGCTGAATTGATTCGAGCTGGAGCACTCAGTGCGGAAGAGCAATTGGAATTGCTGTTGAGCAAACAGGGAAAATCCCTAGACGATCAATAAGGGCTGATGTAGCTGCCTTGGCGAGGCACTTTTTTCTTGTAGTCGCCTCGTTTCCAAGCTTCGAGGAATTGCATCCAAGCTGTCGGTGACAGGTAGTTCTGTGGTGGGGCTTGGTTGTAATAGTAAAGCTGATTGGCGCGCGATTGGGCCAACAAGGTTTGAGAGGCATGGGCGTCAGCCGGATGCAATTTCAAGGCGTCTTTGGCCGCTTCCATTTCCAAATTTTGACGAGCTCGCTCGTAGGCGTCTGCTTGAATGTTGCTGTGAATGAATTCGTGGGCGAACAAAGCCTTGGGAGGAAGGGCCCTAATGAAGATGGCCGGAATGTAAATGGTGTCTTGGGTCATGAGTTTGACCACATTGTAGCGCTTGCCCGTCAAGGTGTCGGGAACTACATGCCAAGAGTTTACTTTTTCTACTTGGGCGAATTCGATGGTATCGCCTTTGCGCACCACGACATCGAAATATCCGTTGAGATCTGTGTAGCCAATCAGGCCCCGTTTGGTGCTTCTGATCTGCACGTAGGGGATGGCTTTTAAGCTGTCAGAGGTCAGAACTAGACCGGTAAACAATATGTACGGGTTGTTTTCTGGACCTGGCTGAGCAGAGGCCTGCTGTGGGCGAGCCCATTGCAAGACGAACAGGACCATGAGAGCGAGAACCCGAGAATGCATGAGTCAAAAA
>JALRLA010000097.1 GCA_023254645.1 Bacteroidia bacterium | reverse complement strand
AACTTCTCCAAACACAAGGCTTTCAAAATGGCACCATTGGGTACCATTACGGCTGATTTCAAACCATGAAACCGCATGCTTCCCCAAGCCATTCCCAACAGGAGCAATACACCCATCAAGGGTCTATTGAGCCATCGAAACAACCACTCCAACCCTATGGCCACCAGCCATACTGCCCATGGACATGCATACAGCAATGGCCAATCTTCAGGGAAGAAATGGGCTCGCGCAAAACAAACGCCCCATAAAAAAGATGCGGCGTGTAGGATTCGTGTTTGAACCAGATTGGGGCTTTTCATGGTGCAGATAGAACTGCACCTGCCGCCTTAGATCAAGCGCTTCAAGCTTCGGGCCAAATCAGAGGCCGACTCGTCCTTGCGCTTCCAATCGCATTCGTTGTACCAACGGTCATACACATCAGATGAACCACTGGCTCCAGCACGCACATATTCTTCTATAAACAACAGGAAACGACTCATGTCGCCCCCAAACAAGAAATTTGCAAATTCAAAGCGGCGTGACATAGACAAGGACATCAAAATGGCATTGGCATCAATTTCTGGCGCCTGATGGGCAACTTCTGCCGCTTTTGGGGCTTCTTCAGCAGACGGCTCGGCAATTTCTGCAACGATTTCACTCACCGGCTCATCCTTTCCAACCTCCTCTTCCACTGATTGGACCTCGACACTGGGAACTTCCATTTGTGGGGCTTCAACGGCCATGGATTCGCTGGCAATTTCGACCGCCTTTTCTACAGGCTCAAGGGGTTCATCCATGGCTTCTATGGAGGGAACTTCGGTTTTCCGGAATTCTTCAATCGAAGTTGCTTCTTCTACTGTTGCCACACTGGGCTCCTGCCCTTGGACTTCATGAACGTTTTCCTTCTCTTCCATTTTGGCTACCCATTCATCCAATTCGGCTTCGCTTGGAGCCTGAGATTCCATGATGGCCAAATCCAATTCTAGGTAGAGGCGTGCAGCCAATGATTTTGTTCTCTCCATTTGCTCGACAGTTTGTGCTGTCTGCTCGCTGTTTGCTATACTTGCCAACTCGTTTAGCAAGCTTTGAATGGGATGGATAGCTTGGTCGTTCATTCGGAGGCTAAGTTACAACGAACTGTGCATTGAACATGAGAGACTTTACCCTGATCTACGGTTGTATGTTCGCTGGAAAAACCACCGAACTCATTGGCCAATACAATGCCAGCACTGTTGACAATCATGAAAGATTGGCTGTAAAACCTTTATTGGACAATCGTTACCAAGCAGCAAGCATCAACACCCATTCCGGCTTGCAAATGCCCGGTCACCGCATTGCCAAAGCAGAAGAAATCTACACCCTGATTACTCCTTTCACCAAAGAACTCTACATCGACGAAGTTCAATTCATGGGCCCCTATGTCATTGAAATCATAGGAGAAATGATGATGAATGGCGTTCGAGTGGTGGCGGCCGGCTTAGACAAGGATTACTTGAACCGCGATTTCGGGCCCATGAGAGCCTTGAAAAACCTTGCCACGAACCGAATTCAAGTATTTGCCAAATGCAACGTGTGCGGAGGCAAGGCTCAATACACCTACCGCCAATCTGACTCCAAAGAACTGGTGTTGGTCGGGCACAACGATGCCTATCAAGCCCGCTGTTTGGAGCATTGGGAAGAAGGCATGAAGGGCCGTTTGTAAAAACCCATTTAAAGGAACAGGGGCAACAGCAATAGCAAATCCAACCCAAATCGGTACCAGCGCATGGGCAAAAACCAGGAGGGTCGAAGAAAGGCAACGAGGTAACCGGCTATCGCCAGCCCCATTCCCCACTGGCTAAGTCCGAGTGAGGGGCCTGCTTTCCAAGCGATGGCCAATACCAGGGCGACAGCGACGAACAAGAGGATCACATTTGTTTGATCCAAAGACCATGGATTGGGCTCTGTCATGCGCTGATCCTTGTCCAATTCGAGATAGGCAAAGGCAAACACATTGAGCCAAACCAAAAGCAAACAGGCGAAATAAAAGCCCCACAGTGACTGCTGGCTCTGCATGACGGGCACAGCCATGGTTCCCGCAATACCCAGCAACATAAGCACAGGACTAGCCCAAGCGGCCCAGCGGTGCTGAGTGTGTCTCATATAGGCATAGGCCCACAAGACCAGCAGCACTGGCCAGCCCATTTTTAGGGTAAGAAAAGAATCGGCCCAGCCCATTCGAAGTCCAGCGAGGATGACCAAAATGGCACCCACCAAACCCCAAGCAGAGGCAAACCAAAACCAACTATCGGGCACAACCGCCCCTTTCTGTTTTCGTCTGTATGCGTCGCGCGAAAAATCCAAGGAATACACCAGCAGTACGGAGCCGACGACCCCTTGCAACCAGGGAATCATAAACCTGGATTCGGTTTGGGCACCCAGTTCCATGCTAAAAAACCAAACTCCGAGCACCAAAGCTGGGATCGGGATACCAAGAAGCTGTAAAAAGGCTTCTCGCTCAAGCGTTTTTAAGGGCCGTGATTTTTCCAAGACTAGGGAATGAACGACGCAGGCTTTCTTCAATGCCGGCCGTCATGGTCATATCGCTCATGGAACAGGTACTGCAGGCGCCCACCAAGCGAAGGGTTACATCCAGCTCTTCTGAAATAGACACCAGCTCCACATCGCCACCGTCGGCTTGCAGATAGGGTCTAATGCCGTTTAACACTTGTTCTACTTCTTCGTGTGAGGGCTGCGCCATAGCACAAAGATAATCAATTCTTGGACTGAGAATATTGTTGGATGCTCAAGGCGCGTGCCAGCTCTTGAGCGGCAACACGGTAAGCAGATTGGGTGGCATCGTCGGCATGGAGCAACCCGGTATCAGCCTGACGCATCACCTCAGGGTTCATGGGTATCTCTGCCAACAGAGGTACCTGATGGGCTTCTGCCAATTGTTTTCCTCCGCCCTGACCAAATAAGTAATAGCGCTTATCGGGTGCATCATCGGGAGTGAAATAAGACATGTTTTCTACGATTCCCAAAATGGGCTTGGCAATACCTGGCAACTGGAACATATCGATGGCTCTTCTCGCATCAGCCAAGGCCATTTCTTGGGGAGTGGTCACTATCACTACACCAGAGAGAGGAGCCGACTGTGCCAAAGAAATTTGCACGTCTCCGGTTCCTGGTGGCAAATCGACAATGAGGTAGTCCAAATCTCCCCAATCGACATCTTGCAGAAGTTGTTTCAGCGCACTTGAAACCATAGGGCCTCGCCACACAACGGCTTGACCAGGGGCGGTCAAAAATCCAATGCTCAATAATTTGATGCCTTGACGTTCCAAGGGGACCATCAAGTTTTTACCTTCGACTTCTCGCATTTCAGGAGCTTCGTGCACCCCGAACAAAGTAGGTACCGACGGGCCATAAATATCAGCATCCAGGAGACCCACTTTGGCTCCCATAGAGGCCAAATTCAAAGCCAAAGAAGCGGCTACAGTGCTCTTTCCTACCCCGCCTTTCCCGCTTCCAACGGCAATGATGTGTTTGACACCCTTTAAGTAGTGCTCATTCTCTTCCTGTTGCTGGACGCGGCTTGTAGCGTAGATACGAACCGGTATGTTTGGGTCAACCATGACCCGAATGGCGTTTTTACAGGCCTGTACCAGCATGTCCTTCATGGGACAAGCGGGGGTGGTCAACACCAAATCAAAGGAAATTTCTTCAGGACCAAATTCCAACTTCTCGATCATACCCAAGGTGACCAAATCTTTCTTTAGATCGGGATCCTCGACATGACTCAGGGCATGCAAAATTTTATCCTTACTCAGCTCGCTCATTTGAATAGATTAACAAGCCGGGTGAAAAAGCGTTTTTCGAATTCCCAGAAATATCGCCCTTGGCCAAATGCGAATCCGTAGACCAACAGAACCAAATTGTAAACGGGAAGAATGGCTACATAATAGACCAAATCGGAATACCAATGATCCCCGAGCAAAGGCAAGGCGAATCGTTTGAGGTATACAACCGTCGAACCTGTCAAAGCAAAAACACACAAAATGAGCAAGACTTGACTGCGGGAACGAACCTTCCAACGCTCTTGTAGACGGTTTAAAAAACTCACCTTGCAAAGGTAGCACAAAGCCAAGACCTTTGTCCCATGTTAGAAGTCCAAACCCTTCATTTGATCCCTTTGCCTATCGGCGAAAACAGCTGGAACCAAATGGACTCGGCGCTGCTCAATCACAGCTTGCAAAACCTAAATGTATGGGTGGCTGAAAACGCACGCACACTGAGGCGCTTTCTCTCGGCGAGAAAACTGGGCATCGATTTGGACAATTTGCAGATCTGCGAACTCACTCGAGACACAGATGACAAAGATTTGACAGCTTTTTTGGACAAACACCGTGGAAACGGACCCATTGGTTTGTGCTCAGAGGCGGGGTTGCCTTGCATTGCCGACCCAGGCAGCCGCATCGTCAATCTGTGCCACAAACGCGGCATGCGCATTCATCCCTACATCGGTCCTAGCAGCATTTTGCTGGCTCTTTCTGCCAGCGGATTGCACGGCCAAGCCTTTACATTTCACGGCTATGCCCCGGTCAAAACCGAAGACTTGCAAGAGCATTTCCAGGGCTTAAACAAAAGCAAACACCAGGCCCACAGCCATTTGTTCATCGAAGCCCCCTACCGCAGCGACCGTTTCCTAGAGATGGCCACCAAGCACCTTGATGGGGATTGGTACTTGTCAGTCTCTAGCGACTTACAGGGAGAGAACGAGCGCATTCAAACGCGACGCTTGAGCGAATGGAAAAACCATTTGAATAGCTTGGGCAAAACGCCCTGTCTGTTTGTTTTGGGACAACCGAGCCAGCGTTGACCCGGTTTTTACTAGGCGTTTCAAAGACCAAACAGATGTTGTACTTTTGCGGCATCGTAAATCGCTTTCAATGAAAGACATTTTTGAAAAAATAGAATCGCGCATGGGTCCCTTGGGGATGTATGCCGATGACTCTCACGGCTATTACACCTTCCCCAAGTTGGAAGGTCCTATTGGTCCCCGCATGGTATTTCGCGGCAAAACCCGCTTGAACTGGTCACTGAATAACTATTTGGGATTGGCCAATCACCCCGAGGTTATGCAGGCCGATGCCGAAGCTGCCCAGCAGTTCGGCATGGCTTACCCCATGGGTGCGCGAATGATGAGCGGAAACTCGAATTACCACGAACAGCTGGAACAAGATTTGGCTTCCTTCATTGGCAAGCCCGATGTGATTTTGTTGAACTACGGATATCAGGGCGTATTGAGCGCCATTGATGCCTTGGTTGATCGTCACGACATCATCGTGTATGATGCCGAATCACATGCTTGCATCATCGACGGTGTTCGTTTGCACATGGGTAAGCGCTTCGTCTACACCCACAACAATATGGAAAGCCTCGAGCAACAGCTCAAGCGCGCTACGCGTTTGGCTGAGCAAACAGGCGGTGCCATTTTGGTCATCACTGAGGGTGTTTTCGGAATGAGCGGTTCTCAAGGAAAGTTGGCCGAAATCGTGGCCATGAAAGAGCGCTACAATTTCCGCTTGTTCGTTGACGATGCCCACGGATTCGGCACAATGGGTAAAACCGGTGCTGGAACGGGTGAAGAGCAGAATTGCATGGACGGCATCGATGTGTACTTCTCAACGTTTGCCAAATCCATGGCGGGTATCGGAGCTTTCATTGGCTCTACTCCTCAGGTCATCAAATTCTTGCGCTACAATATGCGCTCACAGATTTATGCCAAGGCCTTGCCTATGCCTTTGGTTATTGGCTCTATCAAGCGCTTGGAGTTGATTCGCACTCGTCCTGAGTTGAAAGACAACTTGTGGAAGATTGTTGACGCTTTGCAAAACGGGTTGAGAGAAGCCGGATTCAACATTGGCGTCACCACCACCCCGGTTACTCCTGTGTTGTTGAATGGAACCATCCCTGAAGCTACCCACATGACCCACGACCTTCGTGAGAATTACAATATTTTCTGTAGCATTGTCGTGTATCCTGTGGTACCCAAGGGTGTGATCATGTTGCGTTTGATTCCCACCGCTGTTCACAGCTTGGACGACGTAGCTGAAACCATTTCCGCCTTCAAAGCCATCAAAGGCAAGTTGGACAATGGCGAGTACCGCCAGGAGAAGCTCGCGCAGTTTCAATAATTGCCAACCAACTTCCTCATTTGGGGAATATTGCCGGGCAATGGCCCCATGAAGCCAGGCAATTTTGCTTCATGAAATTCAAGAACTCTTCAATAAAGCCAGTCTCCGGACTGGCTTTTTTCTTAAGTGCCCTATGCATCGCTTGGATCGCTTGGCCGGAACGCATTGGAGCCATCCCCGACTGGCAGCCTGACTCCGCTTCGGCCACCGAGGTTCATCAGAAACCGTTCAGAGCACTCGCTCATGAAAACTATCAAACCAGGCGCCGACCGAGCAAGCCCAAACTTGATAATTCGAAACACATCTATGCAGAGCCGCGCTTTAGCCAGCCCCTTGCCCTAGTCATCGACATCAACGAGGCCGACTCGATGGATTGGGTTCAAATTCCCGGTATTGGCCCGAAAACGGCAAGGAGAATCGTGGCTACCCGTGACAAATTGCGAGGCTTTTACTCGGTCGAACAACTCTTAGAGGTTTACTACTTCGACAGCAATTTGCTGCAGTCCCAACGTGTCCATTTCCGAGCAAAGCCCCGATCCTGGAAGGGATTGACTTGGGACAGCATTCGCAGCAAACAGGACCTGTTTCATCCCTATTTATCGGCCACGCAGCGCAATAGCCTCTGGGCTTACAAAAACCAACATCCCGATTTTGATCCTAGGCACAGCCCCAAACCTCTGTGCATCGATAGCCACACTTGGATCAGACTCAAACCCTATTGGAAGTAAACAAACAATTGCAGCATACTGACTGAAATCAGCCTTTTTGCTCTTGGGGCTTACCTATCTTTGAATCATGCAACCTCATTTTCAGGAAACGGACAGCACCCAAATGGTGCGTCAAACGGTCAAAGATTTTGCCGAACGCCAAGTGCGTCCCCATGTCATGGAATGGGATGAGTCACAAGAGTTCCCTAGACATGTATTTACGGCATTGGGAGAATTGGGTTTGATGGGAGTTTTGGTCCCAGAAAACTATGGTGGTAGCGGCTTGGGTTACCAAGAATACGTGGCTGCTATTGACGAATTGGCTCAAGTTTGCGGTTCCATCGGTTTGAGCATGGCCGCTCACAACAGCCTATGCACGGGACACATCCTGCAATTCGGATCGGAAGAACAAAAAATGCGATGGTTGCCCAAACTCGCATCGGGTGAGCATTTGGGAGCTTGGGGCTTGACAGAAGCCAACACGGGCTCAGATGCGCTGCGCATGCAGTGTGTGGCTAAAAAGGATGGCGAGGATTGGATCATCAATGGGGCCAAGAACTGGATCACCCATGGCATCAGCGGTGACATAGCTGTGGTGTTGGCCAGAACGGGTGATCTATTGGACTCCCATGGCATTACCGCCTTTGTCGTTGAACGAGGCACACCCGGTTTTTCAGGTGGTAAAAAAGAGAACAAACTGGGCATGCGGGCCAGCGAAACAGCTGAAATGATCTTCCAAGATTGCCGCATTCCCGATAGTCAGCGTTTGGGCAACATAGGCGAAGGATTCATCCAAGCCATGAAAGTCCTGGATGGAGGCCGAATCAGCATTGCGGCCCTATCTTTAGGCATAGCCAAAGGAGCCTATAAAGCCGCCACTCAGTACTCCAAAGAGAGGGAACAATTTGGAAAATCCATATCTCAATTCCAGGCCATCGCCTTCAAATTAGCTGACATGGCCACTCGTATCGAAGCGGCAGAACTATTGACTTTGCAGGCGGCTGACATGAAAAACAGGGGCTTAAAAATGACCAAGGAAAGTGCCATGGCCAAGTATTACGCCAGCGAGGCCTCGGTGTTTTGCGCCAATGAAGCCGTACAGATTTTTGGTGGCTATGGTTACACCAAAGATTTCCCCGTTGAGAAATACTACCGCGATTGCAAGCTGTGCACCATAGGCGAAGGAACTTCAGAAATCCAAAAACTGGTAATTTCCCGCTCTGTTTTGCAGGATTGATTGCATTTATAGTTCACTAATTCCTATATTTGCAACCCCAAAAACAAAGAAAAACATGCTCGTAATCAACGTAAAAGAAAACGATTCGTTAGAAAAAGCACTGAAGAAATTCAAAAAGAAGTTCGAAAAGACTGGTGTCGTAAAAGAATTGCGCAGCCGTCAAGCTTTCGAAAAGCCTTGCGTAACGAAGCGTTTGCAGCGCATCAAAGCCGCTTATAAGCAGCAGATGCAGACTCAGCACAACGAAGCATAAGCGTTTCCGAACGCCGCGATATTTGTCACCGTAGCTCGTCTGCGGTGACTTTTTTTTACCCAAAACGCAAGCCACCATTCTCCCCTATTTTTGAAGCATGTTCGCGGGGCTTGAAGGTTTCATACACTATGCGCAGCACAATCAACGATTGAGCCCCCATACATGCAAAGCCTATCAAAAGGACCTTCAGCAGTTCATTCCATTCGCCAATGACTTTGGTATAACAAGTTGGACCGAAATCAATGCAGCGAGCGTAAGGGCTTTCATGGCCGCCTGCATGAAGGACGGTTTATCGGCCCGCAGCGTTCATCGAAAGGTTTCCAGCATTCGAGCATTTGTTAGGTACGCTCGCAAAACACAACTCCTCTCTCACGACCCCTTGAGCGGGATTCAAATGCCCAAGATGGCCAAGAAATTGGTCCAAGATATACCTGCCCAAGATCTGTGGAATCTCTTCCAGCATTTTCCTTGGGAAGAACAGGAGCAGGGATTGAGAGACAAGTCACTGCTACTGACATTGTACACCACCGGCATTCGATTGAGCGAGTTGATATCCCTCAAAATCCGGGACATTGATTTTTCACGCAATACGTTGTCGGTGACTGGGAAACGAAACAAGGTTCGCCTTCTGCCCATGCACCCAGAACTTCGGGACCAGCTTATAGCGCTGATTGGCGGAAAAGCGGGCAGTGAAGCCCTCTTCCAACTGGAGTCTGGAAAAGCGCTTTACCCTGTATTTGTATACCGATTGGTGAACCGCTACATCAAATTGTTTTCAGATGCCTCCAAAACCAGCCCACATGTACTGAGACACAGCTTTGCCACACACATGCTCAACAACGGAGCTGAACTATTGGCCATCAAGGACTTATTAGGGCACAGTGGCCTCAATGCTACCCAGATCTATACCAAAAACAGCTTCGAAAAACTGAAGTCCATGCACAAGCTGCACCCTAGAAAATGAGCTCGACTCACCCTCTTTTTGACCAGGCCAACCTCTGTCGTTATTTGATATTCTTTGAACGACATAATTTGGATTTCTCCATTTAGTTAAAGAACTTGATGATAGAAAGGCACCCGAAAATGCCTAAGTCGCTCTGATGTTTATGGGCTCTTTTCGACGCTCATTGACAGCAGAAAGGCTCTTTTTGTCTCACTTAACCCCTTTTTAATCCATGGAAATCATCATTCAAAGCAGCCATGTAAAACCCAGTGACAGACTCGTAAAATTTGCCAAAATGCAAGTGCAGCATTTGACCCAATTTTACAAAGATGCCATCTCCGCGACCATTTTTTTCAAACTTGAAAACGAGAAAGATGGCCTCAACAAACACGTTGAAATTCGACTTCACACACCCAAGCACGATGTGTTCGCCAAAACTCGATCGAATCGCTTCGAAAAAGCCATACGGTTGAGCAACATAGCCGTTCGACGACAACTTCGAAAACTAAAAAAGGGGCGCTAGCCCCTTTTTTATATCGTTGCGATAACCTTCAATTCAATGGCAATAGGCGTTGGCAGGCAATTGATTTCCAAGGTCGTTCTGCACGGTGGATTCTCACCAAAATACTCAGCCCACAATCGGTTGTAAGTAGGAAAGTCATCTTTCATGTTGGTCAAGAAAACCGTCACATCAACGATGTTGGTCCAAGAGCTGCCCGAGGCCTCCAAAATGTAACGGACATTTTGAAACACACTGCGGCATTGAGTCTCAATGTCGTATGATAGGATGGATCCGTTCTCGTCCAATTCTACACCTGGAATCACCTTGGTGCCTTTTTCTCGGGGGCCAACCCCAGATAGGAACAACAAGTTCCCTACTCGCTTAGCATGTGGATACAAGCCTACTGGCTCTGGCGCTTTGTCGCTGTTCAAACTTTCGCTGCTCATGCGGCAAAGATAACCCCTCAATTTCGAACCTCTTGGTGTCTAAATTCAATGCCTTCGCTTGAGAGCATGGGCAGCAAATGCTCGTACCAATAGGCACTCATGGGTCGATGCAAACCGGGTTGTAGCCCGGGCTTGGTGATGGCCAGTTCGACAGCCATCGCCAAGGTCAAACCCACCGTTTTCGCCATGGCTGTGCGCGCCGCTGAAGTTCCGTGAACCACCATACTGCTTTGGTAATACTGGCGATGGGTTTGCACCCGGTGAACCATGATCACTTCATCGCAGTCACTGCTCTCCAATTTCCAGCGTGGCTCTAGCAGCGCCAACAAACATTCAGCAGGTATTCGGCTCGGCAATTCCCTCTCTTCATCTAAGGGTATGTCTTCAATGCGCCGCCGCGTCTCAGCTGAAACATGTTGAGATTCCTGGCTCCAAGCTTCTATGGAAGCATATCCAGAAAATGATTGAAAGGCTTGCTGATAGGTTTGCACTGATTCGGTCCAAACGGCTTGATCCGAAACCCAGCCCCATTGCACCAATTGCTGCCAGGCTTGGCAAAAGTGATCCCGACGCAGGGTCCCCCTTAGCACGGTGTGCGCTGATTCCAAGCCATAAGCCTCTACATAGGCCAAGCTATCGCGATTCGGATAGGCTTGCAAAGTCCCTGAACCTTCTACCTGAATGCTGCGAAAGGAATTGAAAACCTGATTTGCTTCACATTTCTGCACTTGGCCGTTTTCTAGCCAGGTAGAAGGCGCACCTTGGCCCGCGCGAATAACATTCATGGGGTTCCAAGTGAATTTGTATTGCCAAGGGTTGTCTTTGCAGTCTTCCACTTGCACCAATCCGCCGCAATGGCTTTCAAATGACTGTATCTGCTCCCCCTTTTCTCTGAGTTCTTCCAAGAGCTGAATGGCCGACAAATGATCGATACCTGGATCCAAGCCCATTTCGTTCAAGACGAGCAACTTCTTGGCCTTTATCTCTGGCTCCAACGCCCTCATTTCATCGCTTTCATAGGAAGCCGTAGCGAAATTAGCTCCAGCCGCAACGGCCAACTTGGCCAGTGACATGTGCATGCTAGCCGGCAACAAACTGATGATCCATTGACAGGGCTCAATCAGGGCAGCCATAGCTTCGGCATCGTTCACATCACCAGTTATATATGTAACACCGGGAAGGGTACCAAAGCCGTCTTGAAGGGGCTTTAGCTGACGATCCATGACCCAAATCTCGGCAACCAATGACTCCGAGCGCTTGGCCAAATATTCGATCGCGAATCCCGCACTTTTCCCCGCGCCGACGATCAGAATGCGCATTGGCTTTTTCCCCATAAACCCAAAGGTATAAAACTTTAGCTACGGCGAGCCATTTCGAACACCAGCAAAGCGGCGGCTACCGAAACGTTTAAGCTATCGACTGAGCCCTGCATGGGAATTTGGATGTTCTGACCCTTGTCTTTCCAGAAATCGGAAACACCCTCGTGCTCGGTTCCGATCACTACGGCACTACCGGGACCCAAATCAGCCGTCCAGAAAGACTCTGACTGCTCCATAAAGGTGCTGTAAAGACGGAGATGATTGGCCTCTATCTGAGCATATGCCTCTTCAGCAGACACCACCCAAACGGGAACAGAAAAGACCGAACCGACCGAATTTCGAATAACCTGTGGGTTGAAGACATCGACTTTCGGGTCACAAATGATGACTCCCTCAATTCCAGAGGCATCAACGCTTCTCAAAATGGCTCCTAGATTTCCGGGTTTCTCCACCGACTCTACGACCAAATAACGGCCGTTCTTGGAAAGCTCAAAGGCCAAGGCTTGGGGTTGTTTCAGAACAGCCAAGGCTACTTGACCGCTTTTTCGAAGCACCAACTGAGAAAACAAGGAGGCGCTCAACTCGTATTGCGAGAGGAACCGCGAAGCCAAATCCTGGGCTTCAACTCCCATATCATTTGGCTGAATCCAATGAAGAGGTTCACATTTGCCGCGCAGGGCACATTCAATTTCATGCATACCCTCTACCAACACCACTGAGTCTTGCTTGCGCTTTTTGCTCTTCTCCAACCACAGTTTGCACTGTTTGAAGAAAGGATTGCTGGGGCTGCTAATGACTTGCATGTCAGGAGGCATTATTCCCACTGAGCCAGTCTGATTGGGAGGCATCCTCTTTGCTTCGGGTCCAAAGGGCGAAGACAAACAAGAACAGACCGTTCAACAGGATTTGCATGGGCCAACCCGCCAACAATTCGGAAGGGCTGCCTGGGTTGCTTTTTTCGATAGCCCCCATGATTTCGTCTTTCGTGGCATCGTCCAAGGCATTGCCAAAAGCTTCAAACCCTTTGGCGGTACTCTCCAAAAGGATACTCTTGGTTTGAGCATTCAAACTGGTATCAACCAAGTTGTACAGCACCAATTCGGAGCACACCGAAAGAAAAGTAGCGACGGTCAACACCAACAAGCCACTCAACAGGGCTTTGGCGTATTTAAACTCCGCGCCCCACATTTTTCGTTCAGTTGTTCCCGCCCAAACAACACCTAGCATCAACAAGGCAAACGAGCCAAATTGATAGGTCGGGGCAAAACGGATTTCCCAGTGCTCCAGGGTATACAAGGTAAATTTCACCATAAACAGGACAGCTCCTGTTAAAAAGCCGTGAAAAACGGCCGGTCGTTTCCAAATAGGCAATGCAGGCATCATGCGTTGACTCCTTTCCAAACTCCGCCATAAACCGTGCCCAATACGCGGCCTTTCATCGCTTGATTTTTGTAAGGCACATTGGCTGCGATGCTAGAGCTATTGGCTCCCACTACGGTTTCCCCTTGGGCATCAAACAATGTCAAATGGGCGGCTTGACCTACCTGTATACTCAAGGAGTCCAACCCAGAGAATTGGCGTGATCGGCGGTGCAAACATTCGACCAATTGATCCAAATCCATACTTGAATTAGCCTTTAGCAAAGCCGGCCAAAACAGAGGCAAGGTTGCGGCCCCATAAGGCGAATAATCAAATTCAACCAAACTTGACTCGATGTCTTCGGGATGATGATTGGATACTATCGCATCGATGGTACCGTCTTTCAAACCCTCCCAAAGGGCCAAACGATCCTCTTCGCTTCTCAAAGGGGGCAGTACTTTTAAGCACTCGTCAAATCCTTCCATGGCCGAATCTGTTTCCAGTAAATTCAACAAGGGAACCGAAGCCCAAATGGGCAACCCTTCTGACTTCGCTTGACGAATCAATTCAACCGACTCTTTGCAGCTGATGGCCAAGACGCGAAGGGGGGCTCCCGTGTATCGCATCAATTCCAAATCAGCCTGCAATTCCACGAATTCGGCCATCGATGGGATTCCTTTCAAGCCCAAACCGGCATTGACATTTCCTTCGTGCATCTTGGCCTCGCCTACCCAACCCGACATGCAGGGATGGGACCACACTGGCAGATTCAGAGAATGGGCATATTGGCGAGTTTTCAATCGAGAAGATAGCAGCGGGCTAGCGTGTATGCCATCGCAAAAGGCATGGGCACCTGCTTGTTTCAACAGGTGCATTTCGCTCAATTCTTTGCCTTCACCTGATTCCGAACATAATGCAAGTGGCAGTATCTGACAAGCCAAATTCCGGCTGCGTTCCAAAACCGTCGAAATGGTTTCAGGGAAATCTGACTTGGGCTTGCGACCGCAGAGGGCCAAAATTTGGGTAAATCCTGCTTCTTGAGCCGACGCGCTGGCCGATTCCAACGATTCCTTCCAAGGCTCTCCTGGGTCGGGGATGCGAACAAAGGGGTCCACCCAACCCGGGCTCAACCAAGCCGATTGGCCATCAATGACTTGATCGGAGGATGTGCTAATATTCGGTGAAATCTCGGCAATCAACCCGTCTTCTATTCTCACATCGCATTGCTGCGCATGGAACGGGCTGTTCGGATCGGAAATGCGAATGTTTCGAATGGTAAGGCTACGGCTCATTTCGTTCTTTCAAAAATACGAAGATGGATTCGATTGAAAGGAACAAAAGCGCCAACCCCAAAAACACCGACGCCCAAGAGACCGAACCTGAACCCTCATTGATCAAACTCGACCAAGGGGGCAACTCTTGATTATTCCCGTTGTTTGGCGATCCCGGATTCGTTAACCGCGGTTCATTCAAGGCTAGCATCTTGTTGTAGCCAGGACCCTTGATACTATACAAACCAGGCTTCAAGGGCTTTTGATTCAAGGGCAATTCCCATTGCCCAGCCCTTTTGCGCAATTCGGGGACTAGGCTATCGGAAACACCCCTCAAACTCCAATTGGCATTGCTGGATGTACCAGGCTTTACAACTCCAATGGGCAAAACACTTTTGGGTCCCAAAACCCCGTACAAGGGTCCATCTGCCCACGCCAGTTGAAGAGCGGGCATGCCTAATAAGGCGACGGCCCAAGGTGAGGACAGAAAGTCAGCATCATCTCCTCCCAACCACAGGAATAGGCGACCCAAACCCTCCCGGCGAAGCAAATAAAGGGGAGTCCCCTCTTCGGTCTTCAGTAAAAGCTCCCATTGGCTCAGTTCTTCAGCACTGGGCACTTGAGCCACTTTGAACGAGGGCAACTTGCGGTTGACATTTTGGCCCACTTCACGAAACACATCTCGAAACAAGGGATGTTCCAGACCGGAGGCCGAGAGCAATTCCAAGTCGCGAGAGGTCGTCTCCATTTCAAAATCCAGATTCAGCAATTGGGCCGCCGATACAGGGTCCAAACAAACCAAGGTAGCACCCTGCTGAAGAGACGACTGAATGAACTTCCATTCTTCTTGATTCCCCGTCGACCCTGACAAATAAGCCAGATCAAAATCAGACTCTACCGATTCAAAGCCATCGTAAGAGCTCAACCAGCGTTGGGCAAATGGATGATTCCCCACGCTTTTCACCCTCAATTTGGGTTGCTGTGGGGCTGTCACAAACAATCGATCATCAAACGACCAACCCGACGAGGACAACTGAAACCAAGCACCTGATGCAGGAAGTGAACCCCTCCATATCGCTTCGGCCCAGCCTTCTCCTCTTTCCGCGATTTCCATACCCTGCATGGGCTTTCCACTAGCATCGTTCAAGCTCAATTCAGGCAAGGCATCTGATCCCTCAAAGCCCTGGAGGCCCAATCGAATTTTATATGCCGGACCTTCGTCGGAATAGATTCGGTAGACAGTGTCTATTTGGGCATTCTGCATGGGTTCATCCGAACCGTAAACCAGGCATTGCACCGCAGAATCTTCAAATTGACCATAGGCATCGCAGATGTAGAAAAAACGCGCCTCAGGATCGCGCAACTCTTGGGCATAGGCTCGAAATTGCTGAGAAGACCATCGGGGCCACTCTTGACCGTACGATTGAATTTTGCGTTGAAGTTGTTGGGATGACAAGAGTTGAGAGCCCCACTGAGGCAAACAAAAACGAGCATCTTTTGGTGCCGCCGACAACCATCGACTCAAGTCCAGTTTGGCTTTTTCCGTCAGGCCAGACTCTCTCATGCTCCCTGACTGATCGACGGCTATGTAATAGCACTGCGAGGAGCCTTCTTTCGATTTTTGCATGGCCCATAAGAATCCAAGCACCAAACAGAGCAGGGCCAAACTGCGCAATAGCAACAGCCATCGATGGCGCAATCGATCAGGATTTTGACCCGATTGGGTCAGCATCTTCAATCGATGAACACCGGGAAACAACAGGGTGGTAGAGCGGCGAATCTGCAGCCAATGAATCAAGACTGGCAACAGCACCAACAACAAAGCCCAAGACCACGTTTGCTGCAAAAAAGCCATGCTCAGCTCCCGGTGGGGGTCACGACTATGGGAACAACCCGTTCAAAGTAGATTGAACTTGGTCGATGATCTTGGCGTAATCGTCAGGGTTATCTTGAAAATTCATATCGTCGACGTTGAAGATCAACAACTTTCCCTTGTAATCACTGATCCAAGCCTCATAGCGCTCGTTCAAGCGTTTCAAATAATCCAAGCGTATGGCGTCTTCGTATTCACGGCCGCGCATCTGAATTTGATCAACCAGTTTGGGAATACCCGCACGCAGATAAATCAACAAATCTGGGGCTTCAATCTGTCCGGAAATGGCTTCGAACAACTGACCGTAATTTTCAAAATCACGGGTACTCATCAAACCCATTGAATGCAGATTGGGAGCAAAAATATGGGCGTCTTCGTAGATGGTTCGGTCTTGAATGACCGTTTTCTTACCCTTGCGTATGGCCTGAACATGGCGCCAACGGGTGGTCAAAAAGTACACCTGCAGGTTAAAACTCCAACGTTGCATATCCTCGTAGAAGTCTGAAATGTATGGATTGTCGTCCATGTCTTCCAATTGCAAGTCCCAATTGAAACTCTTGGCAAGCATATGCGTCAAGGTCGTTTTCCCTGCACCGATATTACCTGCTACCGCTATGTGTTGAGCCATATTGCAATAATAGGCAGGCAAGCAAACCCGCTGCAAATCTTCACAAAACAAAAGTTTTACACACAGACAGATACCCATTCGGCATTACAGCATCGTACCTTTGAATTGTGAATCAGACAAACCCCAAACTCTCCCAATGGAAATTGTTTCTACGCCTTTTAGACATGGCGAAATTTCAACGGAGGCTCATGGTGTTTGCTTTGGCCTTGACCTTGCTCCAAAGCGCCATGACAGCGCTTCAGCCTGTTTTGTACCAGCACGGAATTGACGACGTTATTTTGGCCGGGAACTTTGACCAACTTGGGAACTTCTCTCTGATTCTCTTAGGTTGGTTGATCCTTCAAGCTGGACTTGGATTTTTAAATTCCTATGTAGGCGAGCGCATAGGCCAGGCCGTGATTTTGAAATTGCGCCAATATGTCTATGAACATCTCACTCGCCTGCGTTTGTCTTTCTTTGACAAAACTCCTGTGGGCACGGCTGTAACACGAAGCATCAGCGACATTCAAACCATTACCGATCTCTTTTCGTCAGGCATCATTACTATTACGGGTGACACACTCCAGATCATCATCATTTTGATCTGCATGTTCACCATGAACGTTGGCTTGACTTTGCTTACTCTTTCGGTGATTCCCTTGCTCTTGTTGGCAGCCAATCGTTTCCGAAAAGGCATTCGCGACAGTTTCCAAGATGTTCGCACCCAAGTTTCTCAATTGAATGCATTCTTGCAAGAACGCATCACCGGCATGTCAATTGTGCAACTCTTCAACCGCGAGTCTATCGAAGCGAACAAGTTTGAATCGATCAATGCTGAGCACCGAAACGCGAACATTCGAAGCATCTTTTACTACGCCATTTTCTTTCCATTGGTAGACGTACTTGTTGCCATTTCTTTTGCCCTCATCGTGTGGTATGGCGCCAAAGGAATGTTGCACGAAGAAATGGCCTTTGGCGAATTGATGGCATTCATCATGTTCATTAACCTGTTTTTTCGCCCGGTGCGGGCCATTGCCGACCGTTTCAACAACATCCAAATGGGCATCGTTGCCGCTGAGCGCATCTTCCACTTAATTGATCAAAAGGAGCACTCAGAACCCGAACACGGAGAGACTGCGTCTCGATTGACAGGAGAAATCTCATTCGAGAAGGTTTGGTTTGCCTACAAAGACGAACAGTACATTTTGAAGGGCATCGACTTCCATGTGCGGCCCGGACAGACCTTGGCTTTGGTGGGCCATACGGGGTCTGGAAAAACCACCATTGCCAATTTGGTAAGCCAGTTGTACAAGCACCAGAAAGGGGCCATACAATTAGATGGCCGTCCCATTGAGCAATGGGATTTGCGATCCATTCGACGACAAATTGCCCTGGTTCTCCAAGATGTCTTCCTCTTTTCTGGATCGATCGAAGAAAACATCCGTCTCCATGACGAGGAACTGCCCACCGATGCTATCAAAACGGCAGCCATGCGCATTGGAGCCTACGACTTCATCAATAAGCTTCCCGGCGGATTCGAGTACAACGTCATGGAACGAGGTTTATCTTTATCATTGGGTCAGCGCCAATTGATCTCATTCATTCGAGCTCTCGCTTTCGATCCCAGCATTTTGGTTTTGGACGAAGCGACCAGTGCCATTGACTCGGAAACCGAAGTGCTGATTCAGCGAGCCATTGAAACACTGCTAGAGAACCGAACGGCCATCATCATTGCCCATCGCTTGAGTACCATCAAACACGCCGATCAAATTCTGGTACTGGATAAGGGTGAAATTGTCGAAAGAGGAAGCCACAAGGAATTGCTGGCCCAAAAAGGGAACTATGCCCAATTGTACACCACCCAACTTCAAAACCAAACAAATCAATAGGAGTTCCTATTAGGCTAAAACTTCTCTACTGGCACTTAGGGGTGGTTTACGTCTGGCCCTCGATTGAGGCTGGCTTTTCATTCCCTACTAAGGCTCCTTATTGACGTTTCTTATGGCTTTGGGGCAAACAGCAACCGTCCAACTCCGCTGTCAAGATTCACTGCCTTTGAGGATAAAAAAAAGGGGCCCATTATTGGGCCCCTTTCATACATTCATAGAATCAAGGCTTAGGCCTCTTCATCGGCATAGCGAACCGCCATCAATCGATCGTATTCCTCACGAGAACCTGTCACCACATTTTGGAAGCGACGCATACCGGTACCAGCAGGAATCAAGTGACCGACGATAACGTTCTCTTTCAAGCCACGCAAATCATCAATCTTACCACTGATAGCAGCCTCGTTCAAGACTTTGGTTGTCTCCTGGAACGATGCCGCACTCATGAAGCTACGGGTACCCAAAGAAGCTTTGGTGATACCTTGCAAGATGGGGGAAGCCGTTGCTGGAACTGCATCACGGTATTCAACCAATGCTTTGTCTTGACGACGCAAGGCTGAATTTTCTTGACGCAAGTCCTTCAGTGAAACGATTTGACCAGCGTGCATCACAGAGCTTTCGCCAGCATTGGTCACAAATTTCTTGTCCCAAATCCAATCGTTTTCTTTGATCAACATCCACTTGTCAACTGCTTCATTTTCCAAGAAACGAGTATCGCCGGGATCGTTGATTTCCATCTTCTGCATCATCTGACGAACAATCACTTCGATGTGCTTGTCGTTGATTTTTACACCTTGCAAACGGTATACTTCCTGAATACCATTCAACACATAACGTTGAACAGAAGCAGGTCCTTCGATGCGCAAGATATCTTGAGGAGTGATCGCTCCGTCAGACAAAGGCTGACCTGCGCGAACGTAATCTCCGTCGTGAACCAAGATGTGCTTGGACAAAGGCACCTGGTAGTGCTTCACGTCGCCATCTTTGGAAGTAACAATGATTTCCTGGTTACCACGCTTCGAAATACCGTAGCTAACAACACCGTCAATTTCAGCCACAACAGCAGGGTTTGATGGGTTACGAGCTTCGAACAATTCCGTTACACGAGGCAGACCACCGGTAATGTCTCGGGTACGAGAAGCAGAACGAGGAATCTTAGCCAAGATATCACCTGCTTTCACTTTGGCGCTATTCTTAGCTACCAAAATGGACTTCACAGGCATGTTGAAAATCTTGATCAACTCTTCCTTGCCGTCTTTACCGATCACCTTGATCATGGGAACCTTGGTCTTATCCTTGCTCTCGGTGATGACGTATTCGTACAATCCGGTTTGATCATCGCCTTCTTCGCGCATGTTCACACCTTCAATCACGTTTTCGTATTCAACTTTTCCGTCGATGTCGGATATAATCAAGGTGTTAAATGGATCCCAAGTACACAGAATATCACCCTTCTTGGCCTTATCGCCTTCTTTCACCATCAAATGCGCACCGTAAGGAACGTTGTAAGTGGTGATGATGGTTTTGGCTTTGGGGTCCAAAATGCGAACCTCGCCGCTGCGGCCCAATACGATATCTGTCTTAACCGTTTCGCCCTCATCGTTGGTTACCTCTTTGGTAACGGTACGAATGCCATCAAATGATACAACACCGTCATACTTGGTTTCCAAGGTATTTTCAGCCGCAATGTTCAAGGCTGTACCACCCGTGTGGAAGGTACGAAGGGTCAACTGAGTTCCAGGTTCACCGATTGACTGTGCGGCAATTACACCCACAGCTTCACCCGCTTGAACCATTCTACCAGAGGCCAAGTTACGGCCGTAGCACTTGGAACAAACACCGCCTTGAGTTTCGCAAGTCAATACAGAGCGAATTTCTACTTCTTCAACACCGGCATCTTCAATGGCCTGGGAGATTTCTTCGGTCAATTCTTCACCAGCCTTGGCCAAAACTTCTCCGTTATCAGGATGAATGACATCATCAACTGAGGTACGACCCAAGATACGCTCATACAAAGATTCGGTTACCTCATCATTGTTCATGATGGGCTGCATAGTGATACCACGCAAGGTTCCGCAATCTTCTTCCACGATAACTACGTCTTGTGCCACGTCGTGCAAACGACGAGTCAAGTAACCTGCGTCAGCCGTTTTCAAAGCGGTATCTGCAAGACCCTTTCGAGCACCGTGAGTAGAAACGAAGTATTCCAATACGTTCAAACCTTCTTTGAAGTTTGAAATAATTGGGTTTTCAATGGTATCTCCAGAACCACCGCCAATGTTCTTTTGGGGCTTGGCCATAAGACCACGCATACCGCCCAGCTGTTTCATCTGAGTAACCGAACCA
>JALRLA010000087.1 GCA_023254645.1 Bacteroidia bacterium | reverse complement strand
TTGGCCCTGTTGGTGTATTTCTGAAGCGTGTCATTCAACGCGGTAGCCTCTTCTTTTAATAGGGTTCGGCCCAAATACGAGGGGTAGAAGTAGTTGAGGTTGCACACAAAAAACACCAAGCCACAAAAAATGTAAAACAGCAGTGCCACTTTCTTTCCTTGAATGGCAAAATAATAGGTGATGAGCATCAACAGAAGTACCACTCCCGCTATGACCAACCCACCCCATTCGCTTCCAAAAGGCCTCATTTCTTTGAGCCCCAAATGGGTGTGCCAAAAACCTATGGCAAAGACCAAAAAACTCAAAAGCCAAGCACCCAATTGCACAATTTTAGGAATGGCAGGCGCGGCGGGTTTGTCGAATTCGTAATTCATTTCACTGCAACATAATTGCTCGCTTTTTAAAAATCAATAGAGCCAACCAATTTTTGCTGTATAGTTGGCCGGTAAATGAACTTTGTTTGTAGAACAATCGGTAATGGGTTTTGGTATGTTGGCTCGTTTAAAGTCAATCAGGTACCCTTACCTTTGCCCCCATGGGACGCATTACCTTTCGGTTTGAGCAGAAGGACTTGGAGCCGGTGACGGTTGAGGTGTTTGAGGGCGATACGATTTTGGACGTTTGCGAAGACAACGACATTCATTTGAACCACAATTGCGGAGGCGTCTGCGGGTGCAGCACCTGCCACGTATATGTGGAGAAGGGCGAGGATTTGCTACCCGAGATGAGCGACCGCGAAGAGGAGTACGTAGACCGCGCCCGAAACCCTCGCTACAACAGCCGTTTGGCCTGCCAGTGCCGTTTGGAAGAAGACGGAGACTTGGAAGTGATCATTCCCGATCAGAGCGGCATTGTTGGACACGAACATTGATATGAGCACATTTGAACCCCCTATACATTGGAGCGACCACGAGGATGTGGCCATGAAGTTGTACGAGAAATTTGGCGATGAATTTGGCGAGGCCAAGATTTACCGCATTCGGTTCACCGACCTGATGGAATGGGTCATGCAGCTGCCCGGATTTGAGGGCAAGAAGGAAGATTGCAACGAAGGCCACCTGGAAATGATCCAAGCCCAGTGGGTGTACGAGTGGAGAGACAACCAATAAGTGTCTGTTTGACACTTAACCTATCCGCCGCAAGCCGAGGAAAATCAAGCCATTGAACCTAATTTTGCGGCCCTTAAGATTATGCATTTCGAACTATCTGAAGAACATTTGGCGGTGCAGCAAGCAGCCCGCGATTTTGCCCGCACGGAATTGCTTCCGGGCGTGATTGAGCGCGACGAACACCAAAAGTTTCCAGCTGAACAAGTCCGTATGATGGGCGAGTTGGGCTTCATGGGCATGATGGTAGACCCGAAATACGGCGGGGGCGGAATGGATACGATTTCTTACGTCTTGGCCATGGAAGAGATTTCCAAAATCGACGCTTCGGCCTCGGTTTGCATGAGCGTGAACAACTCTTTGGTTTGCTGGGGTCTGGAGACCTTCGGCAGCGAGGAGCAGAAGCAGAAATACTTGACCCAATTGGCGACCGGCCAAAAAATCGGTGCCTTTTGTTTGAGCGAGCCCGAGGCGGGTTCGGATGCGACTTCACAGCGCACCACGGCCATCGACATGGGCGACCATTACCTATTGAACGGTACCAAGAATTGGATCACCAACGGCAACAGCGCTTCTTACTACTTGGTGATTGCCCAAACCAATGTGGAATTGGGCCACCGAGGCATCAATGCCTTCATTGTAGAGAAAGCTTGGGATGGTGTAACCGTGGGTAAGAAAGAAGATAAATTGGGTATTCGCGGCAGCGATACGCATTCGATCATGTTCCAAGACGTGAAGGTGCCCAAAGAGAACCGCATCGGCGAAGAGGGCTTCGGCTTCAAGTTCGCGATGAAGACCTTGAGCGGTGGCCGTATTGGCATCGCGGCTCAGGCCTTGGGTATCGCCTCAGGTGCTTACGAATTGTCGTTGCAGTATTCCAAGGAGCGCAAGGCGTTTGGAACAGAGATCAAAAACCACCAGGCCATTGCCTTCAAATTGGCCGATATGGCAACTGAAATAGAGGCGGCCCGCTTGTTGTGCTTGAAAGCTGCTTGGATGAAAGACCAGCATTTGAACTACGACCGCGCTTCAGCCATGGCGAAACTGTTCGCTTCAGAAGTGGCCATGAAGACCGCTGTTGAGGCTGTTCAGGTTCACGGTGGCTACGGCTTTGTGAAAGAATACCACGTCGAGCGTTTGATGCGCGATGCGAAGATCACCCAGATTTACGAGGGCACCTCTGAGGTTCAGCGTGTGGTGATTTCGCGCGATGTGTTGAAGTAAGTAAGGCGGGGCATTATTTTTACTGTAAAGGAGGTGTCCCTGTTTGTTGGGTCGCGCGAGATTGGGGATCTAGGGCCTTTGGTAGTTGCATACCAAACAAATTGAGTTTTTGTAAAAATCACGTTGTGTTTTGAATCGACGATACTCAAAATGATTTAGTATTGTCAATTATGAAAAAGATTATCACTCGTTTCACTCTAGTTGTGGGTTTGTTGTTGCTTAGCCAGGAGGTTCGTGCGCAAACATTTACGTATTGGACCGAAGAAAACGGCCCAGATTACGATCGTTCTATTGCAGTTGCAGATTTTGATTATTCGGAAATCATACTAGAAGCTGCGTTAGCCTCATCGTATCGATGTGCTTGTGATGACTATGAAAAGGTAGACGTTCTCCGGGATGGTGCTGGCGAGTACATTTATTATTTCGACTGGCACTCACCAGAAGAGGGCAGTGAGGCTTATGTGAGAATCGTCATGTTTGAACCAGGAAGTATTGTAGGAGACGACGGGACTGTACCCACAATCGACTATATTGAAGTGGTTAACCCCGCAGATTACGAGTGTTGCCAAATTTTTGGAGGGAAATATGTCAACATGGAAAGAATGATTCCCGATGCTGAAGAGTAATCAATCAAAAACACTGATTCAAACGACGTAAGGGTTACGTGTTTCTTCGAAAAGGAAATTTTGCCAACAAAGGGTGATGATTTGCTTTTCGATTTGCAATGTTCATAGCATTCAAACTGAATCAGCTCAAAATTTTTTAACAAACATGACGCCAATCATAACCATAAAATCATTGAATAAATTAAACCACGGGAGATATATAATTTTTGTATTTATCATTTTCCTTTCTTTTTCTGAAGCCTCTGCTCAATCTAAAGATGCATTGCGCCAACAAATAGAAATTTTAAGGCAAGATTCAATCAACAACGAAGTTCTTGTTGCCAAGATTACTGAACAGGTTTCCTCATTGAGAAAGGACTCATTGACAAAAGAAATTGTTATTAACAGGCTTACACAAGATGTTCTCGATTTAAACCATGCCAATACTTACCTTGAGAGCCTACGGGATTCGTTGGTAGGTGTAGTGGTTCAGCAAAAAAACACAATAAAGTCTAGTCAAGAGTTAATAGGTTTTTTAGAGAAAAAAATTGATTCTTTGGGACGTGAAGGGCAAACATACACACGTGTGGTTATGTCGGTTCAATATTATGATGACGATGGAAATTTCAACAACATTGAACCCACAGTTGAAGTTGAGGAATTTGCAACAATAACATTTGAAGTCATAGGGGAAATGAGCGATTT
>JALRLA010000016.1 GCA_023254645.1 Bacteroidia bacterium | reverse complement strand
CGTGATTCCGAGTTCTGCACCCATTACAGGAAATGGAGACTTGTGTCAATACCAATGTGAAGACTTCTATTTGGATTGTGCCATACCTGTGCACGAAATCATTTGGCATGTTCCTGCAGGATTCACAATAGTTGGAGACACAATCAACACTCACCATATTCGCATTTGCGGAGGTTCAGCTGACGCATCGGGCACTCTTTGGGCCACCTACAACTATTCACCAAACGGGCAAATACCAAATGCGCAATGCCAGGGCATTTCAACGTTGCCAATAACAGTTCGTTCCCCGTTTACAATACAAAGCAACAACACTCGTTTTTGCGGAAGCAATGACACATTAATTGCCTGGATATCCCCCAACAGCAATGGCTTGTTCACATGGGTCATTCGGGACGAATCTGGCCTCGTATTGGAACAAACCACCTTGGCGGGCAGCCAGCCCTTGGTGACACCTTTGAATTATCCTCCAGGAGAATATTCCCTTTCGGCTTATGATAGCAGTAATCAATTTTGCGGCCAATGGAAAAGAGTATCTATTGCGATTGAAACTCCTCCTGATTCCGTATTGGGTGTTCAGGGTCCACTCCAAATATGTCCAGGTTCTACCCAAACATATACAGCGATATCGAACGAACCGGATCTGATAATAAAATGGCAGATTCAAGGGGGGACCCCCAGTGTTTCTGTTGGAAATTCTATTGCTGTAACATGGAATGCGACAGGGCCATATTCGCTTGTCTTGACCCATGTTGACCCCATTACCAATTGCCAATCACCCAGCATAACAATTCCCGTAAGTTCATTGCTCCCCGTTGCCGCTGGCTCAATACAAGGTCCCGGAATTGTGTGTCCCAACACGAATTCCGTGCCCTTTGCATCGACAAGTCCTGCTTCGGCATACAATTGGAACATCAGCCCTGAAATTGCGGGCTCAGTCATCAATGGCAATCCGGGGCCCTCCATTGAAACGCAGTGGAATAATTATACAGGTCCCGCTTGGGTATTGGTTCAAAGAGAAGTGTGCGGGCAAACTCGAACCGATTCTCTGTATATCAGCATTCAAGGCCCCCCAAATCCTCAAATGTCCTCGCCCCCTCTGTTGTGTTCAGGCACAGCGGCCAACTTCAGCTCTCCGACAAGTGCTGTCAATTATGAATGGAATTTTGGTGATGGTTTTACAGCTTCAGGAAGTGCCCCTTCGCATTCATACTCTAGCCCCGGCAACTACCCAGTAACGCTGACGGTAACCTATGGCGGATTTTGCTCTGACACGGCATCGGTAACCAACATGGTCATGGTGTACCCCAGTCCAAACATCAATATTTCAACTCCTGATCCTACTGAATACTGCTCCAATCCCATTTTAACGACCATGAGCATTTCTTCTCCAGTAATAGGAGCGAGCTATACTTGGAACCCAACCGGAACATCTGGAAATTCATTGACGACCACATCAACGGGAACCTATTATGTGACCAGTACCAATTCATACGGTTGTACCGGTCAATCCAATTCGATTTCGGTTTCGCTGGTTACTTGTACAAAATGCGCACCTGAACCATACAAGCTCAACTTCAATCGCCAATCATTGAACTGCAATACAGACACATTTGCAGGAGTTGCCAGTCCAAATGTCACGGGGCTTACTTGGTTTTTTGATGATCCTTTCAACCTCGCAGGTGGTACAGGTTTGAACGCATCCCATTATTTCCCAGAACCTGGATATTACCGAGTAAAACTATGTGGCATGGTACCCAATACGAGTGGCACTGGCAGCTGCGAAGTCTGTGTTAAAAAGATTGACACCATACGATACGTTCCCGACTTCTTTGATTCTTTGGCCTGTCAAAACAATCAAAATACTTGGAACGTAACCTTTATTAATACCACTAAAAAACTCAACACAGTTCCCACGCCAAGTTATTCTTGGGCCGTCAGTCCAGGTGGTTATACCTCTACAAATACAAATGCTTCATTTACCCTCAGTCCCGGAACATACACCGTCGAATTGACATTGGCGGGTGGTCTTTGCTCCGAGGTGAAAACCATTGTGATTCCGGCATTGCCAGCATCTTCGTTTGTAGCCTTAGACTCCGTATGCGAAGGGTCGCCCATTCCATTCCAAAACAACAGTTTGGGGCCAAATTTGTCATTCGCTTGGAACTTTGGTGATGGAGCTAGTTCTCTTTTGACAAACCCCATTCGCGAATACGCAAACGCTGGGATATACCAGGTTCAGTTATCGGTTACCAGTTCCTTAGGCTGTTCCGATTCATCTTCGACTTGGGTGCGCGTATTGCCCAATACAATGCAAATCACGACAACCGGCTCGGGCTCCATTTGTTCAGGTGATTCTTTGCAGCTTTCTGCCACCGTTTCAGGATTCTATGGGTCTTCAAGCGGCATTTGGAGCAACGGTCAAACCAACAACTTTCAATGGGTTCAAATGGCTGGCGATTACACATTCACAGCCATCGATGACAAAGGTTGTACCATGGTATCTGAGCCTGAAACCGTTGTTGTGAAGAATACTCCAAATGCTCAAATTCAAGGGGTTACAACTCTTTGTATGGGCAGTACCTATAGCTATTCTGTCTATTATCCCAACAATTTGCCTGGATCCAATATAACCTGGTATCTTGACGGCTCATTACAAAATCAAGGCTCCAATTCCATTTCCTATTTTGCCTCATCACTTGGCAATCATGAACTGGTAGCGGCAATTTCAAGTCCAGACGGATGTACTGACACGGACACCTTGTTGTTCACCATAGTTTCCATTCCTCAAGTGACTGTAACCAATCTCGCATCCTTGTGCGAGGGCGATGGTTCACTTTTTGTCGCCAGTTACTCAGGGCAACAACCCTTGAGCGGACATTGGGACAACGGCAGTACCAATGACAGCCTTTGGTCTTGGCAGAGTGGAACGTACACGTACACCATTACTGATGGCAACGGATGCACAAATTCATCTGCGGGTACCGTTATTCCAAAACCCGACTTGTGCGGGTTGAATACCGGTTGTTATACCTATTGCGATACGGTTGACCCACTGATTTGGTATGCCCCGAGCGGTTACAATGCTTACAAATGGTTTTTCAACGGCAATTTGCTGCCATGGGCCCAGAGCGACTCTCTTCATATGTTGTTGTACGAATCTGGTTCCTACCAAGTTGTGGTAAGCAATCAACAAGGATGCCAGTCCCAGTCAGACCCGATTGACATTCAGTTCACAACCTGCAATTCCCCCTGCACCTTCTTGACTGCGCTTGACATTGACTGCGGTCCGGTTCAAGCAAACGGTTTCAACAGCTATCATGTCACCGCAACAGTGACAAACACCATTGATACAGGAGCTAGTTTTCAAGTTTCTTCTGGCAGCGGGGTGGTTAGCAATTTGATTCCCAGTGTTTTGACGTTGGGTACCCAGCAAATCGAGTTTGATTTTGCGCCTTGGAGCACAGCAGATTCTGCTTGTTTTGACTTTTCAATTGGAACATTTAAAAAGTTCACTACGCTACCAAATTCTCAGAACTCAGTAGTGTGTGACACCTCGTTATGCATTGCATTGCCAAATTGCGAAACATCCGATTGCAAAGCAGAATATTCCATTTCCAGTATTGAATGCGTAGGGCACAACGCCTATGGGCAAGCCCAATACTACATCTGTGCCAATGTCGGATGGGGGGGCAGCTTTCCAGCCACTTTGTCTTTGTTGTCAAATACCGGAACTTGTCTACCCAATCCTATATCGATAAATACTGCCCAGAGCACGCAATGTTTCTTGTACACACATGTTGCTACTGGGAATTCAGCCAATTTCATAACGAGTGTATTTGACCCCAATACACAGTTGAATTGCAAAGACACATTCAAAATCAAGCTGCCAAAATGCAACGACAGTTGTGGATTTGCGATTTACAATGTCTGTCCGCATTGCAAAGGGAATGCCAACGGTGGCTGGCTTTATGACATTGATGTAGTAGTGAACAACCCCTTTGCAAACAATGCCAATGTTGCCATTATGCCCGTTGCTGCCGGCAATATCAGCGGCATTTCACCCCTGAATATTGGCATGGGCACACAAACCCTTTCATTCGAATTCACCGATGTCTATCCCACAAACCCTACAGTTTGTTTCAAAGTTGTTTTGACAGATGAAGTTACAAATCAAATCTGTTTTCAAACAGTATGTGTGGCACTACCCAATTGCGACAAATTGGGTTCAAATCTGTCTATAGATTACCAAACAGACATTTCCTTGTACCCAAACCCGACACAAGAAAATGCCCAATTGGAAATACGGCGCGTTCAAACAGGAGAAGAAATGGCCTACCGAATAACAGATATGTCCGGACGACTAATTCAGCGTTGGGAGAGCCAAGAAATGAGCGCCGAAAACAGAATCATATGCCAAATTCCGAGTCA
>JALRLA010000422.1 GCA_023254645.1 Bacteroidia bacterium | reverse complement strand
TACATCGAGGCCATGTACTTGATGTTGCAACAAGACCAAGCCGAAGACTTTGTGATCGCTACGGGCATCACCACCGAGATTCGCGAATTCGTGCGCATGGCCTTTGCTGAACTGGGTGTAAGCATGGCCTTCAAGGGTGAGGGTGTTGATGAAATTGGATACGTGCAAAGCGTCGACTCAAAGCGCTTTGAAGAGGCTTGTGCCCAGGCTAGCGGCCTGGAGGTGGGCCAAGAATTGGTGCACGTTGACCCCCGCTATTTCCGCCCCACCGAGGTAGAATTGCTGATCGGTGATGCAACCAAAGCCCGCACCAAATTGGGCTGGACGCCCAAATACACCCTGCCCCTGTTGGTGGAAGACATGATGAAGTCTGACATCAAGTTGATGCAGAAAGATCGCTTCTTGAAAGAGGGCGGATACCAACCCCACAACTACTTCGAATAAGTGGAAAAATCGGCCAAAATATACGTGGCGGGTCACCGCGGCATGGTGGGTTCGGCCATCGTGCGCGAGCTGATCAAACTGGGCTACGAGAACCTCGTGCTCAAAACCTCGTCTGAGCTGGACCTGCGCAGCCAAGCGGCCGTGCACGCCTTTTACGAAGAAGAGCGACCCGATTACGTGTTCGTGGCCGCTGCCAAAGTGGGCGGGATCTTGGCCAACAACACCTACCGCGCCGAGTTTCTTTACGACAACTTGCAGATTCAGAACAACTTGATTCACGGGGCCTACGTGTCGGGCGTGAGCAAGCTCCTTTTCTTGGGCTCCTCCTGCATCTACCCCAAGTTGGCCCCTCAGCCGCTGAAGGAAGAGTATTTGCTTAGCGGGTATCTGGAGCCTACCAACGAGCCCTACGCCATCGCCAAAATCACCGGCATCAAGATGTGTGAGGCCTACCGCGACCAGTATGGCTGCAACTTCATTTCGGCCATGCCCACCAACATGTATGGGCCCAACGACAATTACCATCCCGAAAACAGCCATGTGATGCCCGCTTTGATACGCAAGTTTCACGAAGCCAAAGTCAGCCATGCTGAATCACTTGTCGTTTGGGGTGACGGAAGCCCTTTGCGCGAGTTCTTGTTCGCCGACGACCTGGCTTCAGCCCTGGTGCACTTGATGCTGCACTACAACGAAAAGGAGTTTGTGAACGTGGGCTATGGCAGCGACATCAGCATTGCCGACCTGGCCGCTACAGTAGCCAAAGTGGTGGGTTTTGAAGGCAAAATCGAATACGACAGCAACAAGCCCAATGGCACCCCCCGCAAGCTGATGGATTCTTCTCGATTGTTCGCTGCCGGATGGAAACCCAGCGTTGCCCTAGAGGAAGGAATCGCCTTGGCTTACCGAGATTTCTTGCAAAAGCATTGAGAAATCAGTGAATTCAAATAACTTCATTTAAGCAATCGCCTCGCATTTGTGACCATTAAAGATTAATATGCAGGTATGAAGAAATTACTTGCTTTGGGTGTTTGCGCCCTGGCCACATGGGCCGCAGTAAATGCACAAACCACGAAACAGTTTTCAGGCGTTTACGATGATAACGGCAATGCCACGTACTCTTACTACTATGATTCAGAAACGGGCAAAAAAGTCAAACACGGTTCGTTTCGATATACGGCTACCGGTTTGACAGACGGCGCCTCCTACACTGTAACTGGGAGCTTTGTAAATGGCCTCAGGAACGGGACTTGGGTTTTCAAAACAACAGCCAGTGGAGCTAAAACCAGCACTTATATTATGGGTTACAAGGTTTACAAAACAACCTCTGGTGCTGAAACATATACAGTAAATTATAAAAACGGATTTTTTCACGGATCCTTTAATGCAACCAACAACATGTCGGTAACAGTTAAAAACGAGTATGGTGGTGAAGAGACCTGGTTGGGTTCAAAAAACAATGTTGTAATAAATCTAAATTTTACCAATGGCAAACTTACTGGTAACGCTTATATAAAGGACAAAGAAAAGACAATTAAAGGCCAGTTTGATGCTCAATCTTTTTTAACAGGAGATTGGTCATGGAACGATGAAGAACGCGATTGGAATTATACGTTTAAAAACGGATTGTCCTTTAAAACCGCAGACGACAAAAAAAGCTACTTCGAATTTGAACCGTATATCAAAAAATCCGCTTCGGAACAATGGGAGCATGGATTTACCGTTAGTTCTAAATGTGGTCAAGACGTTAGTTACACTGAAGAAGTTTTGGATTATGCCTTTACGTTGTTCAAAACATTAATGAAGACCGATGGTGATCTCAATGATTACAACAATGCCGGCGGGTGTGTTAAAACCGTAACCGACTGGCGCGGCAATGTTGATTTGGATAGCCTTCCTTTAAAAAAGGCTTTAGATCAAGCGATTTTAAATCAGGATAAATTAGCCATTGTACAGAATATAGCGCGATTAAATTATAAAAACGAAAAGGTAACCAATCCTGCAAAAATGCAAAGGCTTCAAGACAGCTTATTTGTTGCGTACGAATACATCCTGAAAGAGTTACAAGACCATTACAACTCTGTAAACCAAAAAGTTGAGTTTGTTTCCTCTCAATATAAAGAGTGGGTAGAAAATATATCAAAAAACCGTGTACAAAAAAATTACGACTATTTTTACAAGTATTCGTTTACAAACCAACTAGAATTGCCTAAGTATGATGTGTATGAGAACGCACTTCAAATCCAGTCCAAGCCCTTTCGCATTGATGAATATCTTAATTCAGACGGTTGTGTTTGGGTAAGCAGGACAAAAAGTGAATTTCTAATTGGAAACTTTATTCACAACTACAAATCGTTAATGGCCAACATCAACAATGAGCTTTCTAAAAAGAGCGGATCTATATACAACGGCAACAGAAGCTACAACTATTATTCTTTTGCTTTTGAAGAATCCCAAGACCCCATTCAAAGCCCAACTGAAACTATTCAGTCTTTATTGGATCTCAAAGAGCAAGAAGAATCCGTTTGGAAAAAATCAGTCGTTTTTATACAGAACAATCCGCCTTCTGGGTATTTGAAACACTGGATTTCTGAAAGCGCGAATATCCCTGCTTATCACGCATACGAAACCATTTCGTGTGAAGGCTGCAACACCTTCGAATCAAACGATGAACTTATAAAAAATATCGCGCTGTATAAAGCTTCGCTCATTAAAATTGACACCCTTTACGATATCCTCGATTCACTGTGTAAAGTAGAAAAAAATTAATTGTCCAACAATCTGAGTTGGAAGACCAAGCAGCTTCTATTTCAAAATACCCAATTTTGAACAGCTCAACCGAATTGCTAATTAAGGGCGTTTCGTCTGCGCTCAAATCTCCCAAATTAAAGCTAGAGTTTGCGAAACTCGAATCGTGTTCTGAGATTCTTACTACAGCCAAAGCCGTATTGCATCAATTTAATCGCGCCCAAGCTGACTGTGATATCTTAAATAATGCAATGGGTAGTTATCTCGCGGGCGCAATTAGTTTTTCTCAAGAAATCGACAGTGCAAGAGCAAAATCAGATCTAATTGTTTATTCGGAATATTTAACCTGTTATAAATTTTTTGAAACGTCTGTCAAAGCACTCGTTACCAATTCAATGTCTACACCTGAGAACTTAATTCAACCCGAAGATTATGTAGAAGAAATAAATAAACGAACATTGGCATTACGCACACTGTCTGTACCTCTTTCAACCTATTTGAGAAGTTTAATCAAGCTGTCTTTGTACCTTGATGGCACTAAGTCAGCAGTAGCAAATTCGGGCATCAAAGAATATATGTCCTGCTATAAGGTTTTTGAATCTTCCCTCGAACCAAAAATTACCGGTGGCTTTACACCCCCCCAAAGCCCAACCGACGTAGAAGACTATTTGTTGGAAATCAACAATCGCACAACCACCCTAACAACCGAAATGGAGCCATTTGTGCTCCTCCAGTCGGTCTTGTCCAAGCCACTAACCAAAGAAAATAAAAAAGCCATCAAAGGGGCGTCAAAAGACCCAGTAGCATTGATGGCGGTGCTGAAGACTCTTTAAACCACAAACAACACAAGTCATTCAATAAGCATCGACCCAAACAAACGCATGATTTAAAACAAACACTGTATATTGGAACTAATCAAAAATTATGTACGACGAGAGAATAGAAAAACTCATTGAACTCGCACTTGCCGATGGTGAGTTGACAGAGAAAGAAAAACAGATCCTGTACAAAAAGGCAGAAGATGCAGGAATTGATTTGGATGAATTCGAAATGGTTTTGGATGCTAAGCTTTTCGAAAAACAAGCAGACATGAAAAAAGCAGACGCTGCCGCGGCGGCAA
>JALRLA010000119.1 GCA_023254645.1 Bacteroidia bacterium | reverse complement strand
AAAAGCTCTTGCCGCTTACTTGAGATAGTTGAAGACCACTCATTATTTTCAATCATTTCATCAATTTGCGAAACGATTCCCTTGCAAATAACATTCAAACATTGTGACTCTTGTTCGTCAGAGTTCACAAATTGCAACGCTCGAATTCGACCATATTCTTCGGAGTGATTTATATAATAACCAAACAATGCCTCGCGGGTGGCTGTCATATCTTCAAGCCCGGCTTTTTTAGCAATTCGATCCATTTCACTTTCAAGAAATGTTATCATTGTTGCGTATTCAGTGCCTATGTATTCCTCCTCATAAATTGATAGGTATTGGGTGTAATCAATATAAGAACCTAACATTTGCAAGGCGGAATTAGAAACATGACTATTTTTAATCAATTGGGAAATTGCAACAGAGTCTTTTGCAAAAGCTGCCAAAAGCCCTCTTGCTCTATTGCTCATATTCACACGCACTTGCTCTAAGGAGTCCGTTCGATGCCCATCGAGCGTACGTAAATCTTTTAACTTATTTACAGTATCATTTTCTTGTTTTATTAATAGATAAATAGAGTCAATAGACCGTTCCAAACGAGAAATCATTATCTCTTGATCCAGTATTAGTTCTTTTTTCGATTGGGCGTAAATTGTAGATGACCCAATGAACCAGCTGACAAATATCCAAAATCTCATAATTATATTTGATAAATAAAAGCGACATACCCTTTCAGTGATTTGGGTCTAGCTCCACTAACAGACCTTATGATTAGAGAATATGGATTGTTGCGGTCCGTATAAACGACTCCTTCGTTAGTAAAAATCACGCCATTCTCAATCGCTTCAGAGGGAATTTCATATTTGGACACTATTAAATCTGCCAAGGAAGCAACTTTGACTGAACAACTGCACGTTTCTTCGAGATTCAAACGTTCATATTCCAATTGATCGGCAATTACCCATGTCCAATTGGTTAAATTTGTATTCGCATGTTCTTGAGAATCTGAATACACAAAAGTTATCAAACTCTCTATTGTGTCTATCTGAAGAATATCTATGTACCTACTACGAAAAGATATGTTTTCTATCGGCCATTGTATAGCCTCTCCAATTTCATAAATCGAATCGCAATAAATTGAAATTTGCTTCAATACACTTAATGAATTTCTTTGGTATTCAATCCTGTTAGAATATGACTCCATTTGACCTTGCAGTCGAGCAATTTCTAGGTTTTCCTCTTTAATCTGCTTTGCCAATTCTTGAAGTTCCGATTGAGAAATTGAACACTGTCTTCTGACTTGATCCAATATTCCAGCAGAAGAGGTCCTCACTACTGTCAGCGAGTCAATTTTTTGCTGGTTTACTATCAATTGCTTCTTTTTGCTTTGAGCACTAATTGTAAATGGATTCAAGAACAATCCTATTATTAAGCATTTAAATATGTTGCTCATTAATTTTTACTATTTTTAATGGTTCAGAATTTACAAATCCCAAACACGGGTTCTACGCTCGGAAGAATAGCGCTTCATGTTGAACCAAAACGCCGAAACCAAATAGATGATCACGGGTGAGCCCAAAGTAAAAAAGGAAGCATAAATGAACCACAGGCGCACGCTGCGGGTTGATAATCCAATGCGTTCTGCCAACTCGGTGCAGACCCCAAACAGGGATTTTTCTAAGTTGTATTTGAGCATTCGCATAGGGTGAAAGTACATATTTAAACAATAAATGGCAACAAATGGTTTGGCAACAACCGACCAAGACCCTTGATCGCCAATCGTTTAGGGAGCAATCCCTGCGGCTTACCCCTCACTTGAGAAGCCCGTCCGCCCTTCCTTAAATTGGAAAATATCCCTAGCGGCTTAGCTCATTCTCAGGCAGCCCAACTCTCCTTTTTAAAAGGTGCTGTTCACTGTAAACCGAACCCCACTAAACGCAGGCTCTTCGCGGCAAACACCGCCTGAACAGTTTACGCCTTGCTGCTGCTTCAAAAAACTCAAGGTATACCAGGTAGGCCCGTCGATGTAGCTCAAGAAGAAGGTGGGGTAATGCAACACCTGATCAGCGATGATCATGCGCTCATAACGATGGGGCTCAATGTTCACCATATCGCCTACGGCCATCGAGAACTTCTTGCTCCAGTAGTATTCGACCATGGCATTGGCAAAGCTTCCCTGGTCCTTGTCGGTCTTCAAGTACTGAGCCTCTACACGCATGCTGCGGCCGCTGGGGGCCTTGTACAACCATTCGGCGAAAGGCGTAAGGGTCTGAACGGGCTCGTATTCCAACTCTTGCTCGTAGCGGGCTTGGTTGTAGTAAATGCTCTGCATACCCAATTTTACTTTGCTACTCTTGCCTACGTTCTGCTGAATCTCCCCGTAGTACTCGCGGAACAAATGCTCGGGTGTCCCCCCTGTTCCGTTACTGGCCAAACTCATTACGTAAGAGCCATTCAACAATATATAAGTACCCTTCTGAGGGTTGATCTGGAATTCTCCCTGAATGCCGTTCTCGCCCAAATCTTGGGCAGGAGCGTTGTAGCGGGCCAACAAGCGATAAGTGTTTTGGCGGGTCATGGAAGGCAGGTAGGATACCAAACCGTTCAACAAGGTAGCTGTGGGGTCGGTGCGCAAGGGGAAATGATCCACGTGACGCGCTTGAATGTTCAATCCCACTGAAGCCTTTTGGGCTTTGATTTCCTTATTGGTCTTGGGCGTTCCGTCTTTGTTGGTTTCGCTTCTCCAAGAAATGCCCGACTTGGCCCAACTTATGGAGGTATAATAAACCTTGCCCTGCTTCAAGCGAAGTTTGCCGTCAAAATCAATGATGGCCTCGGGGCTCTTGAAATTCGCTTCCGCATTGAGGCTGAAATTGCCCTTGGACCAGGTGCTGTATCCGTTGAAGCCCCAGACATTGTATTTGGGATAAAACTGATCATCTCGATCGTAGGTCTCTATGATCGACACCAATTTGTTCATGGTACC
>JALRLA010000393.1 GCA_023254645.1 Bacteroidia bacterium | reverse complement strand
GAACACATGGTGGAAGACGATGTGCTCATCGGAGCCGAAGAAAGCGGTGGCATTGCCATTAAAGGTCACATCCCTGAGCGCGATGGAGTGTGGATGGGACTGGTCATCATGGAATACTGTGCAAAAACCGGCAAAACGGTTTCCCAGCTCATTCAGGATGTCTATGCCAAAGTAGGCTCCTTTGCGGTAGAACGCTACGACCTACACATAAACAATAACTTAAAGCTATCCATCATAGAAAATTGCAAATCAAATCATTATAAATCATTTGGAGACTATCAAACCACCCAAATGGAAGACACCGATGGTTTCAAATTCCGATTGAATACGGGTGCTTGGGTCATGATTCGCCCGAGCGGAACGGAGCCCGTATTGAGGGTGTACAGCGAGGCGGCGACGAGTGAGGAAGCCTTCCGAATTTTGGACGCAACCAAAGCGGCCATTCTGAATTGAGTTCATGGACCGCATTGACATCAAGGCCTCGGCAGCGAGCAAAAACCCAAAGCTGCTGAAATGGGTGCCTAGGTTTGTCTGGAATTGGTTGGCTGGATTCATCCATGAACGCGAATTGAATGACATTTTGGTTCATGGACGTTCCATGACTGGATTGGAATTCTCTCAATTTTCGTTGGATTATCTGGGAGCCGGCTTAGAAGTCAGCGGATTGGACCACATCCCAATGGAAGAGCCCTGCATTGTGGCGGCCAATCATCCGCTGGGGGGGCTAGACGGACTTGCGCTGATAGCGGCCATCGGCAGAAAAAGAAGCGACTCCAAGATCATCGTCAATGATTTGTTGCTAGCGGTTGAGCCCATGAAAGACCATTTCATTGGTGTGAACAAGTTTGGCCAGAGCGCCCGTCAACAATTGATAGCAATCGAAGGGGAATATGCCAAGCCCCAAGTAATGGCACTATTCCCTTCTGGCTATGTATCTCGAGTGGTCGATGGAAAAATCCAGGACATTCAATGGACAAAAGCCTTTGTCAGCAAGGCAAAGCAGTACAACAAGCCCATCATTCCATGCTTCATTGATGGGAGAAATTCTCCCCGGTTCTACCGATTAGCTTTATGGAGAAAACGCTTGGGCATCAAAGCCAATCTGGAAATGTTCACGTTGCCAGACGAAATGACCAAACAAAAGGGAAAAACCATCCGCATTCACTTCGGTCCGGCCATTCATCCGGAGCAGCTGGATAGTCGTCAGAGTGATCAGCAGTGGGCAGACCGGGTGCGCGATTATGTATACACCCTTCAAAAGGGGGATAATACACCATTTTCAGCCTAATTCTTTGTAAAGCCTGAAGCTTAGATTTGAGCATGCAGTTTGAAGATTTGATACAGCCCATTGACCGCAGTGTCTTAAAAGCTGAATTGACTCGGGATATTTTCGTTCGCCCAACGAACTATCTGCAAAACGAGATCTACATCTTCAATGGAAACGAAAAACCCAATCTCTTGTTGGAAATTGGCCGCCTGCGTGAATGGAGTTTTCGAACCGCTGGTGGCGGCACCGGCAAATCCTGTGACCTGGATGAATTTGACCAAGGCCCCTACGCTTACAACCAAATTGTTGTCTGGAACCCAGAGCAGGAAGAGATTGTAGGAGCCTATCGGTTTACGCTGTGCGCTCAAAACTGTGACCAAGAAGGCGAATACCACCTATCTACGGCTGAAATTCTAGAATTTAGCGACCGACTAAAGTCTCATTACTTTCCCTACACCATCGAATTGGGACGTTCATTTGTACAGCCCAAATTTCAACCGAGTGCTGAAAACAAGCAGGGCCTATTTTCTTTGGACAATTTGTGGGATGGTTTGGGTGCTCTAGTGGTAGACCATCCTGAAATTCGGTACTTTTTTGGCAAAATCACCATGTACAGCGACTTCAACAAAGAAGCCCGTGACATGATTTTGGCATTTATGCATCGGTTCTTCCCTGATGAAGAAATCCTAGTAAGGCCCTTTGAACCCTTGTTACCGGAAAGCGAAAGCGAGGCCTTTTTCGCGGAAATCGAAGGCATGGATTACAAATCAGCCTTTAAAGTATTGAGCCAGTCGGTTCGTGCCTTGGGCGAGAACATACCTCCCTTGTTCAGCAGCTACATGAACCTAAGTCCGACCATGAAAACCTTTGGAACAGCCATAAACAACCACTTTGGCTATGTGGAAGAAACGGGTGTAATGGTCACAATAGGTGACATCTACGACAGCAAAAAAGAGCGCCACATCCAGTCTTACCTGGATTTCAAAAATCAATGATCGTATTCCCAGAGAACCCAGAAACGGTGCATCCCTTGGGCATCGGTAACTTCCATGGGATAAAGCCCCGAAGGCAGAAATCGCAAGGATACTTGTGACCCGGATTCGAATTCAGGAAGATGCAGGACCTGCGTGCCCGCCGTATTGTACATTCTAACCGTGCACCGGCCCACTGGACCCTTCAATCTCAAATAACCTTGAGCATCGGCGTAGGCTCGGTATTCAGGGGATTCGAAATCTTCTACCCACCCTGCCAATTGAGCCACGGTTTTCAACCCGTTGTAGGCCTGAATTTTACCCAGCCCGTACACATAATTGGAATCTGGACCCGTAAAGGAATCGCGCAAGGCACTCATTCTCAATACCATTCGAATGTCATCAGCTGTTAGTTTCGGATTGGCCTGCAGATACAAGGCCAGAATGCCCGCGGCATGAGGTGCGGCCATCGAAGTTCCCGAAAACAACACATAATACACGGGCTGTCCGTTCCAACTGTCGAGAGAAACAATGGGGTCTTTCAACCAGCCCGGCACTTGCATGCGATGCAGGGCTGAGGCAATGTTTTGGCCGGGAGCAGCAAAATCAGGCTTCATTCGGTGTTGGCCACTCAAGTCATTGACGGAAATCGGCATGGGACCATTGGAAGAGAAGCTAGCGATCTCTCCTACTTTGAGCCACGGTTGAGATTTGTATCCGTTGTAGGCTGATATCCATTCGTTTCGAGCTGTGTAGGCCCCAACACTGAGTGTTTGACGGCCCGAACCCCCATTTTCGCCTACTGTAAAGCTGCGCGTGCCTTTTAGGTATTGAGATCCGAAGGAGGTGCCTTTGTGCCCATTCAAGAATCCACCCGAGGTCCAGCGATAGGTCTGACCACTGTTCCAGGCATGAACGGTGGGCCCAACAAAACCGAGGCGAATGTATTGACGCTTGGCATTGTTGCTCTCGGCCATCAGCCAAATATTGGGTTTTTTGGAAACAGAATTGTACTGCTCCATGTACCGCAACCAAAGTGTATCTGTGCCCGAAACCAAGGTCTGGGCCTGTAGGCCGCAGTTCAAGCAATCACCGACCTGGTTCCATTCGGTTTTGAGCAGTTCATTGCCAAAGGTATCAACCAAAGCCACTTGAACCGATAGAGCCATGATCATTCGCTGTCCCCAAATGTCGACGTATACATTCTCATGAAGGTAGGAGTTTCTTGATCGGTCAATAGCGATGGAGTAAAACGTATCCTGCATGGTTTTCCCCTCCCAGCCTACGTGCATGGCGTTATTGGCATCGTTACCAGCAGCCCCTACCATGACATGTCCAGGATTGGACAAACTCTCTACACTCAAATCGAACAAAGAAGTACCGTCGTGAGGACCCGTGTGCATGCCCCAACTCAAATTGGTCACCACCGGCTGGTTGCGTTCCACGCCGAGCTTGAACAAATACTCATAGGCATCAATGATGGTGGGGTTGGCAACCAAATAATCTCCCAAAGCACTTCCATCCAATGTGTCGTTCTTATAAGCAATGTTCACAAAAGCGATATCAGCTTCAGGAGCCATGCCTTTGTAGCGATTATTGGGAGATTTAAAGCCAGAACCGGCCGCTATTCCTGCCACGTGTGTACCGTGTGAGTGCCAAGGATCAATGTTCTTTACAATCGACAGAGAATCTTTGAATTCAGCGCCATAGAAATATCCTTGGGGAGGAGTTCCCGCCACCGATTGGTTCCAGAATCGACAAACGCGATAACGGGTTCCGTCTTCATTATAAAAGGTGGGATGGTCGGTTTGAAAACCGATGTCGACGATTCCAACCAAGACCCCTTTCCCCGTGTAATCTTGAGGCAAAGCGTTTTGCAAGCCCTGGTGAGCCCGGTCAACGTCTGACAAAATACGAGAAGTATCGTTCAAGGGCCTTGGGCTATTGATGCGCGAGGCAGCATCAATGTATTTAAGCTTGGGATGCTGAACCAAAGTAGTCAGTGCACTTGGCTGGATAGAAAGCATAACCCCTCGCCCAATGCTCCACTGGAATTCCCGCTGTATCTCCACCCCTTCAGGAGCTTGAAAATCATCGGCCACCCAAGCCAAGGCTAGGATCTTTCCTTCGACCAAGACCAGCATCTTGGAAGCCAATTCTGAATCCATCAATACCGCCGTAGAAGGAGAAAAAACCGAATGTTTCATGGATGCATTCTGCCCCATGGCTATAGAACTCAAAAGGGCAAGAACCGATAAACTAAGGAGTTTTTTTACCATCGAACCAAAGATAAGGGCCCGCTATCTTTGTGCTATCGTTATGGACATAGATTTGACATGGCTCGAACGCACTGAACTTTTGATTGGTCAGGAACAACTGCTGCGATTGAATCAATCTCATGTATTGATTGTAGGCTTGGGTGGTGTAGGCAGTTTTGCTGCTGAATTCATTGCCAGAGCAGGCATTGGAAGAATGACCATTGTCGATGGGGACACGGTAGATGTCAGCAACAAAAACCGGCAGTTGCCCGCTCTGAACAGCACAGTAGGCAAAAAAAAGGCGCAAGTCATGGCCGAACGCATTCGCGACATCAACCCTCAAGTAGAATTGACTGTCATTGATCACTTTCAGCGCCCAGATGATACTATAGAACTAGTCAAAAAACAGAGATTTGATTATGTCATGGATTGCATTGATTCCATCAGTCCTAAAATCTATTTGATCAAGTCCTGCGTAGAAGAAAAACAGCGAATCATCAGTTCTATGGGTGCTGGGGGAAAAACAGATGCCTCCAAAGTTGAGGTTGCCGACCTCTCGAAATCGCATCACTGCCCCTTTGCGCGCACCTTGCGCAAACGATTGAACAAGCACCGCATTCGCAAGGGGTTCAAAGTGGTGTTCAATGGCGCCGAAATCAACAAAGACAGCGTACAGCTTACCGATGGGAGCAACTTTAAGAAATCCTTTTACGGAACCATTTCCTTTATGCCCGCTTTGTTCGGATTGCGAATGGCCGCCGAGGTCATCAACGACTTGCGAAACGCTTGATCAATTCCCATATCTTTGAATCACCATGAAAAAAATGTTGTTTGGAGCAGCAATGTTGGCCCTAATGGCCTTGGCTGCATGTGAAAAAGATCCCTCAGGGACCGACATCAAAGGAAAAACCAACCAAGAAGTATTGATGATGCAACCTTGGCACCTAACCTCTTGGACGGACTCAACAGAGAGCTTCCCTGGTGTCAATCAAAACATTGTGGAGCCCTGCCTCAAAGACGATGTTTATGAATTTATCAACACAACTCAGGTGAAATTGACGGTCAATAGTGTTTGCGATGCGGAAACCGACAACACCTTGACTTGGAACATGCCTGACCCCAAAGGCACTACCGTCAATTTCTTGAACTATTCTTGGACGATTGAGACTGTGGCCGCCGACAAGGTGACCATGTCACGCGACTATTTGTTCAACATTGACGGTGTCACTTACACCATCTTTGAGGTCTTGACCTTAACCAAATAATCAATTCACTTGGCTCAGCCCTTCACGGGCCAGATCCAATGAAGGATCTATATTCAAAGCCGCTTGGTAATCCAACTGAGCGGCTTTTTTATAGCCCAATTTTTCCCGGCTAAAACCTCGAAGAGCCAGTGCCAATGCAAAATCGGGCGACATGTCCAAAAGTTGATTGCAATGCTCTTCGCATTGAGCGTAATTTTCAAATAAGTTTTCTATGACCGCCCTATTGTATCTGGCGTACAAGTGACCAGGATTGATTTTGTTCGCATTCTCATAAAGGGTCATAGCGTCGGCATACTTTCCCTGCCATTGCAACCAAAGTCCTTTGTGATAAAGGGCTTCGTCGCTCAATTCGTCCAAGGCGATGGCTTTGTCCAACCACTTGAGGCACATCTCATCTCGTCGATTCAACAAAATGAGGGCCTTTTGCATGGTCGCATCGTAGCTCTGTGCATTCAACCTAAGCAAAGCATCCAGAATGTTTTCTGATCGAGCCGTATCGCCTTGTTCTCGGTACACGAGCGATTCCAAGAGATAAGCCCTATCTCTGAAATCATCCAGTGATTTCAGGACAGTCAAATTGGCCAATGCTTTATCATAATCTTGCCGAGCCACCCACAATCGAGCCTGTTCCATCTTGGCCTCTTGGTAATCGGGTTTCAGTCGCAGAGCTTCAGCAAAATGAAATTCAGCCTGAGGCGACAAAGCAGAGTCTCTCTGCAAGCAGGTTTCAGCCAATCGAAAATGCACCAAGGCCTGATCGGGATTCAGCATCAAACTGGCTTCCAAATCAATTTGAGCTTGTTCAAATTCTTCTTCGTAGTAAAAGGTGTTTCCCCGCAAGTAATACAACTCTGCGTTTCTGGGATCATCCGCAATGCGTTTGCTCAAGGCCCGAATTTCGGGAGAAAGCGTGCTGTCTGAATCAGACAAAACCCGAACACCTGGACCTTCCTGAGATTGGCAAGCCCATACAAAACAGGCCATTGACATCAATAGGAAGTTCCAAGGTTTCATGGTACTCGGGACGGGTTTCGAACCCGTACTGCCACTGCTGGCAACAGGATTTTAAGTCCTGCGCGTCTACCTGTTCCGCCACCCGAGCAAGGATGCGAAATTAATCAAAGTATCCCGGTTTTTGGACTTCAATTAAGGTTTGTTCAATGATGGCCAAGGCTTGGATCAATTGGGTATCATTGATGACCAAGGGAGGAGCAAAACGAATGATGTGTTCATGCGTCTGCTTGGCCAATAAACCATTCTTCATCAATGCTTTGCAAACATCATAGGCCGTCCTACCTTCTCCAAATGGTTGAATCACAGCAGCATTCAACAAACCCTTGCCACGAATGGTCTGAATCAAATTGGAATTGATTTTCGTCAACCCAGATCGAAAAGCCTCGCCTTGGCGCTCGGCATTTTCGATGAGATTTTCGTCCATCAGCACTTCCATGGCCGCCTTCGCCACAGCGCAGGCTAGCGGATTTCCACCGAATGTTGAGCCGTGTTGGCCAGGTTTCAGGGTATTCATGATTTCGTGTGAGGCCAATACCGCCGAAACCGGCAATACGCCCCCGCTCAAAGCTTTGCCCAATATCAAAATATCAGGTTTCACTCCAGCATGGTCACAAGCCAGCATTTTACCCGTGCGGCCCAATCCCGTTTGAACCTCATCGGCTATAAAAAGCACTTTGTAGCGTGTGCACAACTCCCTTACCCCGCTTAGATAATTCTCATCTGGCACAACCACTCCGGCCTCTCCTTGAATGGGTTCTACCATAAAACCTGCCACGTTTTTATCCTTTAATGCCTTTTCAAGTGCTTCTAAATCATCGTAAGGAATAATTTCATATCCCGGCACAAATGGACCAAAATTTCGTGTACTTTCTTTATCAGTACTGGAA